>JAQURL010000080.1 GCA_028715625.1 Candidatus Margulisiibacteriota bacterium
CCTTCCGGGGCGCCGGCGTTCCCCTGGTTGGCCACCTGGCGGACCTGGTGCCGGCGCCGGTGGTACCCTGTATGGCCGGCAGCTCTCCCCAGGCCCTGCAGCTCCTCTCTCCTTCCGGGGCGCCGGCGTTCCCCTGGTTGGCCACCTGGCGGACCTGGTGCCGGCGCCGGTGGTCTCCTGGATGGCCGGCAGCTCTCTCCAGGCCCTGCAGCTCCTCTCTCCACCCGATGCGCCGGCTGCCACCTGGTCGAATACCTGGTGGACCTTGCGCCGGCGCCTTTGTCAGTCTTGTACATAAAATGCCCGGCAACCTTTGTTTTTACGGGTTCCCGGGCGCGTCCTCTTCATTATTCTTAATTAACAGAAATTTTCCATTCTAGCACCTTTTTTAGATTAATTACTTCATCTTCAAGCGCTTCAATTGCAGCTATAAAAAATTCAAAAACTTCATCAACAGTGTACTCTTTTAAGTAGATTGCTTTTCGTACTTTTGACATGTTTTTCTTTACGACCGGCAGATTTTTCAACTTTTCTGCCCTCCTCTCATATCAACTTTTCATTATCCGTTGCAGGGCGTAGTAGAATACACTTTCCCTATTAACTTGCCTTTATAGCCAAACGTGACGCCATTATCACTTTTTCTGCATCTCTTAGTGCTTCCTCTTGTTGCTTCTTTACTCTTGCACTTATATCATTTTTCTCCAGCTCACACGATAAATAATTTATAAGTGAGTCCATTGTGTAAACCGAGTATGTAATTTGCATATTTTTGAAATTGGTACGTATATCGCGGAGCATTGACAGCCACTCTACTAATTGCTCCGGCCTCATCATCCCACCTCTCTATTGCTCTCTTCATTCTTGGCCAAGACTGGTCCGCTAAACTGTTATACGGTATCCATGAACCCCTACCATTGCAGCCAAATCGTTTATAATTTTTTCATATATTTGTGCTTCATCTATTTTCCCTTGATTAAATAATTCTTTGCATGTTGCTAATAGCGTTCCGGTATAACCTGCTACGTCTATTATTTGATTGAAGTATTTTTTTGACTGATTTTTCCAATAATTATAACTTTCCACCTACTACGCCTCCCTTCCTGTTTACTTACATTGTCTTATATTAATACTATTATATCCCTTTGAGATATCCTTTGTCAAGCTTTATTTTCTTACTTTGTATTTAAATATTAACCTATCGGTCCGGGCGCCGGCGCCTGCGGTCCCCTGGTTGGCCGGCAGCTCTCCCCAGGCCCTGCAGCTCCTCTCTCCTTCCGGGGCGCCGGCGTTCCCCTGGTTGGCCACCTGGCGGACCTGGTGCCGGCGCCGGTGGTACCCTGTATGGCCGGCAGCTCTCCCCAGGCCCTGCAGCTCCTCTCTCCTTCCGGGGCGCCGGCTGCCACCTTGTTGGTCACCTGGCGGTCCTGGCGCCGGCGCCTGTTTTTTCTTTCTGCCTCCTGCTTTTAGTTCAATTGACGTATCTTCTTTTTCTCATCTCAATTTTTCCTTGTCTTACAGTTATGTTGTATTTCCTGACGCATCGGCTGCATAAATTATCTAAAACCCAATAACACCCCTCTACGCATGGGAATTTATCAGTACATGCACAAATAATGCATGTTCTTTCTTGCCGAAATCCGTTCATCATATCAAATTCCCGTTTCCACCCCTTTTCCGCTATTTCTTGTAGTGCTGGTGTTATTGCCACCTTTTCCTGTATTTCCTTTGCTATTTCTCTTGCTATCACTGCTGTTGGTCCAATATTACGGGGGTGCCTTAGTGCCAGTTGTAATTGGCACATTATGACCCATGCTTCCAAAGGTGTTACGTCCATTTTTATCACCTTTAGATCATTGACATACCTCTCAAAATCACTTTTGAAGCGGCGAATATTTTCCGGCTTCATGTTCTTTTCCTCCTCTTGTTGGAAATGATTTTATTGAAATAAACTTCCGTTTTTGCTATATTTAAGATTGATCAGCCTCCTTTTTTTTGCTTGATATATAGTTCCGTTTTTGTATTTTCTCATCACCACCTTAAGCCGATTTTTTGACCGATATATAATACCGCTTTTATACGTAACCGGAGGCGAATCCTAAAGGAGGTGTTTCTCCCCTTGGTTACAAATTCGGTATTGCCTTCAGTGGTAAAAAAATTTCGCTTGCCAGAAATTTTAAACGCTTCTGAACAATCCGCCCTTCTATCTATTCCTAACAAAAATGCTCCTACCGGTCTTCGTAACTTTTGTATGCTTTCTCTTTTTCTCAACCTGGGGCTGAGAGTAAATGAGTTAATCTTACTCAAAGTTAAAGACATTGACTGGCTAAGCGGTAAACTTACCGTACGGGAAGGCAAAGGTGGTCGTGACCGCATCCTTTGGCTCTCAGAAAATGATCTCGAGCAGCTGCATCAGTGGCGTTTAATTCGTCCACCTGGCGGCAGCTATCTTTTCTGCACCCTTGCCGGCGGCCGGCTTAACGATCGGTACGTCCGTGATATGGTGAAACGATACGCGCGCCGTGCCGGCATCGAAAAGGACATTCACCCGCATACGCTGCGCCACACTTTTGCCACCGACCTTTTGCGGGACACTAAAAATATCCGCCTGGTGCAGCGTGCTTTAGGTCATGTCAGCATCGCCAACACCATGATTTATACCCACATTGTTGACGATGAACTTGAGTCATCCTTAAAATCCTTCCGTAACAACCGCCTGCCATCCCGAAAGGAGGGATAAATTATGTTGAAGTATTATCTTTCACCCAGCGGTCTTAGTTTTTTTGAATACACCAGGCTTTGCCATGAATTTACTGCTTTTGGCTGGCAACTTACCTGGTCCTGGCCGTCTAAATTTTTTGACCTTGATCAGAAACCCAACTCTGATCTATCTACACAAGCAGTTAAAGCTATAGGTGATGCTGAACTTTTTATTGCTTTTTTGCCTGGTCGATTTAACACCCATTTTGAAATCGGTCTTGCTTACGCCTGGGCAAATGAAATTGTGCTCGCTGCGCCTCATATCGATTATTTGAATGATTACAATGCCTACGTTTCACATCATGTTTTCCTCCCTGGTATTGTAAATTTCATTTGTGAACCCTTGGAGTTGCCTCAAAAGTTAAAAGACTATTACTTATACCTGGTAGCTAATTGAGCTTTTCTTCTATCATTTTTTTTATTCCTTCGTCAAGGAAGGGATCTTTTAAATCCAGCTTCCTTGCTATCTGTATAATAATTGCTCTTAACGCTCGATCATCTTTTTCCCGAAGTGCTTTTTTTACTAGGAACTCGACTTCATACAATTTGCTCCACACTCCCATAATTTAATCATCTCCCATACTTTTATTTTCTTCATACTTTTCCAGGCTATTTTTAAGCTGCTCAATATACTGTCTCATTGTATCTTTGTCCAACTGCATTGCCTCTTCCGTCAAATGTGGCTTGATTTCATTTACTCTTTTTCGTGGAATTAAAAACCGGCCGCTTTGCAACAAAGCATATATTACTGCCAGTGGATTCCTTGCTAGCTGAAAATCTGTACAATTAATGGCCGCTTTAATTTCTTGGATTGAGTACTGGCTTAACATGTCTACTAAAACCTTTTTATTAACTTCATAACCTTTTCGCGCTATAAACTCTTTCACTATATCCAGGTCGCGTTGCTTTTCTTTACTTTTCTTATTTTTTAATTTTTCTCTCTCCTCTTCTGTTGATGAGAGAGTACTTATATTGGTACTTATATTGGTACTTATTGGGTGTTCCTCGGACACCCTGAGGGTGTTCCTCGGACACCCTGAGGGTGTTCTGAAGACACCCTGGAGGTGTCCCTGGGACACCACTAAATTGTCTTGGGGTGTCTTTTGGACACCGTTATTATGTATACTTTCTTCATTA
This sequence comes from Candidatus Margulisiibacteriota bacterium, assembly GCA_028715625.1. Taxonomy (NCBI): domain Bacteria; kingdom Bacillati; phylum Candidatus Margulisiibacteriota; species Candidatus Margulisiibacteriota bacterium. The sequence continues at coordinate 3,895 of JAQURL010000080.1, forward strand.
TTCTCACTCGTTTTTTGAGCACAAAAAAACCTTGCCGGGTAAACAAGGTAAATATTTGAGCGATTGCCACGCACCTTTTTTTCAATTAGTTTGCATTCAACGAGAGTTTTTACCGCTTCTATAGCTCTTTTTTTACCAACTCCTATGTCACTGGCCAGCTTGTTGTAGCTTGGCCAAGCTCGTTTTTGTGAATCAGCATATCTTACCAGGGCCAGGTAACAAAGTTTGTCTATTGGTCCCAGAGGCAAACCAAAAACGTCATTTTCGCAAATAAAAAAACCTTTTTCAACAGCGAAACGGATCGTGTTTTCAGACAATTAAAAAACCTCGCTTCCCACAGGATTTCAATCGCCTGTTTACGAGGTTTTCTTACTATGTCAGTTAACTGCCGAATATATATCTTATGTAAACAAAGCGACTGATCTTAAAAAAAGTCTATTAAATTAATTATTTTTCACCAGGTAAACGCCATTGCCTTAATTCACCGTAATTTTCCCTGATACGCCTTACAACCGTGTCGTGGCTTACTCCCACCTCTTTAGCCACCTGTCTTACTGACATTTTCTCTACCAGGTACAGCTGCAGTATCCTTTGCACATCAACTTTTTTTCTTGGTCTTGCCATGTCTCCTCCTTAAACTCCTTACTTTCAGTTTATTTATTTTCATAAGTTTTTTGTCAGCTTCTTTTCTGCTCTCTAATCTTTTTTATCTTACACTATCAGTTATCTTTTAGTCAAGGTCCTTTTTATATTATATTAGTTTTCTTTTTGTACTTTACTTTTTTTAGTTTCATTGTTATTATTTATGTAAACTTTTATCTTACAATTCAGTTTAATTTTTATCGTAAATACAATTATTCTTTATAGGAAGCTGTGCATTTTTTTATGACCAGATCAGCCAGATTTAAACTTAAAAAACAGTTTAGCCACATGTATTTTTATGGACCAGGTAACGGCAAACTGGTTGGTTTATGCATTGAAGCTCAAAAACAAATAGGCCTTTGGGAAATTTACCAGCGAATTGCTTCTATACGTGGCATTATTGGTTATCCTAAACTGGACCGGCCTAACGTAAAACGCAATACCGCCAGACAGCAATTAAACCGTTTGAAGCTTTACCTGGCTATGGTCGCCTGGCGTGAGCTCTCACCATCTGAAAAACAACATTGGAATGAGTTCACCAGTCGTTCCACCCGCAAGGGTGTAAACGAGTTTATAAGTCGCTTCATACTCTCTCTCGGTTTCGGCCGGCAAGGTTTTGGAACCAGCTGCTTCGGTCAGCCGGTTCCTAAAATCATAAATTATGGCTGGGGTATACAGCCCTTCGGTCTTTCCACATTCGGGAGCCCCGGCATCGAGGGCCTTGAGAGGGGCTTTTACTCTAACGTTTACGGCGCACGTTTTGACAAGGCCGCCGGCTTTGGCCAAACTCTGTTCGGCCGGCGCAGCTTTGGCAGCCCTTATCATGTGCGCGGTAATTTCGGCTTTGGCCATCAACTTTTTGGCTGCAGCTCTTTTGGCCAGGTTAAAGGTGCTCCCTGGCAATATGGCCTCGGCTGGCAGTATTTCGGTAATAGTCCATTCGGCAGCACCTTGCCTGGTTTTTACCCAGGGGCTTAAATTATATTTTATTTTTGTTGCCTGGAGGTGTTGTCGTGGAAGATAAATATATTCATTCCTGTTCACAAAGTGAGAAAATCGGTAAACTTATTTCAGCTCAAGAACACTTCACTCTCTGGCAAAAAACACAAAACGGCCGTTTAGACGCAATGGATAAAAAATTATGGGGTATAATCATTCTTCTTGTTGGTGTTCTCGCTTCCTCATTGGCCAATCTTTTATTTTAATCTTTCCCGGAGGCTTCGGCTATGTCTCTTATTAAACTTAACCCTATTGATTTCTTCAAAAGCTTTGGCTGGGTTGTTACCAGTCCTTTTGGTCCGCGTCTTGATCCTTTCGGTAGCGGAAAATTTGTTATGCATAACGGTGTTGATTTAGGCAATAAGCCTATTGGCGAACCTATTTCTACTCCATATTTTGGCATTGTTACCGCTTGCGGTTTTTACGACCGCGCCGGCAACACCGTGGCCATGCGTATAGAATCAGGGGTTATTCAACTCTTTTTCCATTTGCAAAGTATTAATTGCAAAGTCGGTGATCGCCTTAAACACGGTGACGTGATCGGTACTAACGGAAACACTGGGAAAGTCACCGGCACACATTTGCACTATGAATTACGTGTTGACAACGGTGTTTCCACCGGTGGATCCGTTTGGGGTGATCCTGCCAACTTTTATCTTCCAGTTGCACTTCTTAAAACAGAAAATCCCGAACCTGAACAAGTCATACCTCCACCTGAACCGGATCCTATTGCTCAAATTGAGGTTATTGCTTCCGAAACAGAATCGGTTTCGGAAGAATTGCCGGAAATTATTTATCCTGGAGGTGAAAATGTGACCATTAAAAGTAAATTTTTAGAACGCAAGTTTTTAATGACTTTGGCTGCCGCTATTTTATTGGTGCTTACCGACGGCCTGGGCATGGACCTTGACACAAAAACGATCATGGGATTTGTCAGTCTCGTTATAGGTTGGGTCCTCGCTGAAGCAAAAGTTGACGGTGACAAAATAAATAATAGTCATTAATTTTACAGGGGGTTATATTATGCCCAGCGACACTCCTAAACTTGGTCTTAAAAAACCTGAAGAAGGTTCTTTCGGATGGCAAACCGCATGGTATGACAATATGGATAAACTCGATGCACATCCCGGTATTAAAGCTGTTACTTCTACCACGCGGCCTGAAGAACCCTGGCCCGGCCAGGTCGTTTTTGAAATAGACACCAGGAACCTCATGCTTTTTGACGGCGAAGCCTGGCGCGTTATCCAGCTAGAGGCGGTTTAAAATTTGTCTCATAAGTCTTGTAACTTAAAACTTTTTACTCCTGTTACCGGCTCTTTCGGCTGGCATATTGAGTGGGCGCGTAATATGGACATCTTAGATTCCCACCCGGGAATAAAGGTTTGCAGCTCCACCTCCCGACCGCCGTCTCCCTGGCCTGGCCAGGTCATCTTTGAAACAGACACCAGGAACCTCATGCTTTTTGACGGCGAAGCTTGGCGAGGCATACGGTTGCAGTCGTTTTGACTTTTTGCTTATGCGTCGGGATCTGTTTGTCGTAAGGTCTTTTTTTTAAAACAACTTTCTTCTTTTGTTATTTCATTTTTCTAAAGTTGACATAATAGTCATTTCTGGTTTACAATTAGTTAAAGTTCTCAGGAAAGGAGGATTTTGTTCATGGCAAAAGTTACCGGTCCCCTCTTCTCGGTGGATGCCCGTGGCAAAATAGCTGACACCATCGTTTTTATGGGCTGGCGCGGTCTTAAAACTGTTCGCCGGTGGCTAAAACCTGCCAACCCTCGCACCGTTGCCCAGGTTACAACTCGTAACTTTTTTTCTACTGCTGTCTCTCTTTTCCAGAATCTTTCCGGTTTTGATAAAGGCGCTTTACGCACCGAGGCCAGCGGTCAACCCTATAGTGGCTTTAATTTATGGGTGGGTTGGGTCAAAAAGTGCCTTGATTCAGGTAAATCTTGGGTAACAATCTCTGATGTAACGGCAGCGCCTGGCAGTAGTGGCAGTGGTGAATGTACTATTACAGGTTCTTGCAGCGAAGCTATCATTGATCTTGTTATTCGCTATGGCAGGACTACAAGTCTACTAGACGGTGAAACTGAGGTTACCACCGGTGCCAATTCATTTACTAAAATACTTAACAGTCTTTTACCCAACGAAACTTATTATTTCAAAGTTTTGCTTAAGACACCTAACAGCAAACAAGGCGAAACCGGGATATATAGCTTTGTTTCTCCCTCCGCTTAATAGACATTGTTTTTTTGCGGTTTAACCATAAATCTCATATGTCAGTACATGCCCGGTTTATTTTTCCGGGTTTTTATTTACATCCTGGGGGGAGTAGTACTGAAACAAATAACTGATTTCAGGGGGGCTGACCTGGCTATTGCCTTAAGCCTCATCGGCCGCGATTACGTTTATACGGCTCACAGACTTGTTGACGCTTCTAATTCCAAGGTTTTGTTTACTGTCTTTCAAAGTTCTTTTGTTCCTGGCGTAAGATCCAAGGCCGATATGCTTATTGACTCTCTTGTTCATGCTCATCAGCGCGGGGTTAAGGTGAACGTTCTTGTAAATTACTCCGGTTCCACTTCGATTATAAGCAAGAACCGCAGTCTTGCTCAGCATCTGGTGGAGCACGGGATTTCAGTTCGCTCTGCCGGCCGCAGCTATCTTGTCCATGGTAAAGTGCTGATTGTCGACAGTGAGGTTGTGATCATCGGCAGTCACAATTTAACCCAGCGCGGCCTGTGGCAGAACTACGAAGCAAGCATTGCTATTCATTCAAAAAGTATTGCTTCTGATTTTGAAAAATGGTTCACCTGGTTGTGGGAACGGTGCAAGGAGGTAAAGTCGTTTGGTTAAGATATGGGGTCTGAATGTCCCGCCTGAGTTGGCCAAGGACGTGCATCACATGTTTTCTCACCGCCATTTCGCCGACCGCGACCATATGTGACGCCGTCGCCGCAATGGCGGACCGCCGTCCGGTGGCAGGAAATTTGTTCAAGATGATTTTTCTTTGGCCGTTCAATGCTGGCATAGACAAAGTGAATCCGATAAGCAGCAGTGGTATCAGCTTGCTTCTCAGGCGGGATGGTCTAATTATTATAATTACTTCATTAGTTTAACCCAGGCCAGTTATCGAATTGGTGTAGTCCCGCCCTGGTGCAAAGTCATGGCTCCTTCCGGAGGAATGCTTGAAACCAGGCGCACCTATTATGAAGTTATGGATTGGATTCCCTTTATTACTGGCAATCCTGGCGATAAAGTTAAAATCAGCTTTCTTGTTTGTGCCTCAGATTTATTTTCCGTTTATGATGAAACAGGTCAAACATGGTATAGGGATTCTGTTGATTTTGGCATATACGGCAGTTATCTTGGCGGTGAGATAGACAGATTTTATCTTTTTTCCCGAATTGAAGGTGATCCCAATTGTGCCGGATGGTACGAAGATGCCATTGAATATCCTGATTATTGTAATTATTACTTTCTCTACGGTAACTTTAAAGATTTAAAATGGTACCAGGTTGAATATGAAAAAGTAATCCCTTCTCCTTGGGTTGGCCTTGACCAATGGAGAGTACAAATCATGGTTGACCAGGTTCAATATTACCAGGGTCCAAGTAATAGCGTTTTTTGGTTTGATGAATTTAAGGTTTTTCTAAATGATGTTGTTATATGGGAACGCAACTTTGACCCTCCTCCTGACGTTGACCCACCGCCTATTTTAGAAGGTGATCAAATAATTAAAGCCAGCAAAACTCCTTGGATACGTTATGACAAACCTGTCCCGGAGTGCACAGGGGAGGAGTAATATGGCCAAGGTTAAAGGTCCGTTAAACAGTTTACGCGCCAGGGGGCGTTTTGCCGGCGTTCTTGATTTCAGGGATTACCCGGCTGGCTCCATGCATGAATCTCGTGTCTACATTCAACCTCAGCGTAAAAAACCCAGCGGCCAGGCCCAGGAACAAAAACAGCTTTACGTAAAACAAATTTCTTCTCTTTGGCGCACTTTGACCCAGGAGGAGAAAGACAGCTGGGAAAGTCTCGCTTTTGATTATAAAAAATACGGCGCTGAGTACGTCTGGCGCCCTGAGCTCTCTAATTATCATAAGTTTATGAGCTATAATCTTAAACGAATTTCCAAAGGGCTTGATCTTGTCAAATTTCTTTATGTACCGGAAGTTTTTATTCCGCCTATATCTTTTTACTACTTTTTTCCTTATATTGGTTATTCTTTTGAGGTTTTACCTCCTGAGATTCCAGCTTATAATCTTTACTCTCTTCCTTTGGTTACTTATTCTCTGGAGGTTTTACCTCCTGAGATTCCACCATATAATATTTACTTTTTGCCTGTTTTGACTTACTCTCTTAATGTTTATGCTCCAGGTTTACCGTATAACTTTTATTCTTTGCCTGTTTTGACTTACACTTTGGAGGTGTTTTGATTGATTAAATCTCGGTTTTTTCTTAAAAATGACCCTGTTTTTTTACGAGAATTTGATGAACGGCTAAATTTGCAGCGCTCCTGTATTGAGAAACACTTGTTCGTTCCTCCTATTGTTACATTGAAGGTCAGTTTGTCTTCTAAAGCTTTTGGTGAACGTGTTTTTTTCAGCAATAGTTATGTCAGAAATTTTTATAACTGGCTTGTCAGTCAATGTGCCGGCGCAACTTCTAATATAGGAGGTTCTTCTTTTGGTGATGGTTCATTAGCTAACAAGTCTGTCACCGGTTCTACTCGTTCTTATTCTTACTATTTTTTTCATTCATATTACATAAATGAGTTTGCAGGCACTCAAGGCTCTATGTTGGGTATTGTTATTGGTAAATCTTCCATTCCTTTTAGTTTTGATCATTATAATTTGCAAGATATTATAAGTTCCGGCACAAACACAAATCAGTTAGTATATAATGCTCCTTCTTCTCCTACTCGTACTTGGGATTCAGAAACAAGATTATTTACAGTACATCATGAGCGAAGTTTTTATAACGGCAGTGGTTCTAATGTATCTGTTACTGAAGCTGGGTTTAGGTCGACTCTTTATTATACCGGTTCTTCTTCCGATACTTTTTTATTGTTAAGGGACTTATTACCTGAAACCTGCATAGTTCCACCTGAAGAAACTCTAACTCTTACTTACAATTTTTCTATAACCTATCCGAGTTAATACTATTTTTTTCACAATATGAAATCAGAGCGTATTGTCAACGTGGCTTTTTTCCAGATACCGGTTTCGACCTGCGGCCTAGTTATTTATTTTTTTATTATTAAATATTCGGAAAATAAGCGGCCGGGGACTAGTTTTAAATAATCGTTCTTTCCTACTGCCCCGTCTTCAAGGGCGTTGATGTACT
>JAQURL010000081.1 GCA_028715625.1 Candidatus Margulisiibacteriota bacterium
AAACCGCTTGATTATACTTTTATCGATATAAAAATGGAGAAAAAAGATTTGGATAAAAAAATGAATGATCTGTTTTCCAGGATCATCCAAAAAATCGACGCCAATCTGGCTTTGCAGGACTCAGACGTTATCAGAGATACTTTCGTGTTTGTGCAGGAAATGGCTAAAGAAAATTCTTCTTTTGAGGTAAACGCAGTGAGTGAAAAAATGGCACAACAAATAAATGAACTTTTTACTGATATCCTTGAGCAGGTGTACAAACAGGAATCAGACGCTATAAAGGCTCTTGATATGCTTCGCAGTATCAATCTGCAGCTGCACAAACTTTTCAAGATGAACGACAAACTGCCCTACCAGAAATTAATGCTGCTCTTTCAAACCATGAATATAGCAGAATCAAGTATAAAAACCTTTGATAGTGAGTCAGCTTACTTTTATCTGGATTCGGCCAAAAAATATTTCAATCAGATCATCTTCCACAACCAGCCTGCAACTGAGGGAAATAATCAACCAGCGCAGAATGTAAACTATTTGCAGATGGTTAAAGGAGCCCTGAACATCAGTCAGGATATATATAGTAAAATTTTTGATGTCCGCAGTATATATAACAAATTTTCTCTGGAATTCAATAAAAGAGCCGGCAAACTTTCTCCCAAAGCTTAACAGCTTTTAATTCAACCGTTTTCTAAACCTCAGGCTGGCCACGACCAGAATACCTACTCCGAAAATCGTCAGCATAACCATTTCCGGCCATAAAGCGGAAAGACCTGAGGCCTTTAAAAATATACCTCTGGTTACCTGCATAAAATAGCGCAAAGGCATGCAATAAGTAAACGCCTGTATAACATCCGGCATATTTTCTATGGGAATAAAAAAACCCGAAAGCATGATGGAAAAAAAGGAATAGAAAAAGGCCATCATCATAGCCTGCAGCTGAGTCCTGGCAACTGTAGAAAACAGTATACCCAGACCGAGCGTGGTCATCATATAAATAATACTCAAAAGATACAGCAAAATCAGGTTGCCTTTTATCCAGATACCGAAAATGATACCAGAGGTAAGAATGCCAACATTAAGCAATATAAAACCCAGCACAGCGTAAGGAATAATCTTGCCCAATATCAGTTCTCCTCCCTTGATAGGTGTAACCAGCAGCTGTTCCAGTGTTCCTTTTTCTTTCTCACGCACTATGTTCACAGCTGTTAAAAATAGTGTGATCATGGTCAGGAGCATGGCCAATACCCCCGGTACGATATTGAATGAACTTTCCAGATTATCGTTGTAAAGCATTCTGGGCACCAGATTGATTTGATGGATTGCCCGTGGTCTTGACGCGGTATAGACTGATTTTTCCTGCAGCCAGGTTTTCTGCAGTCTACCCACAATCTGGGTTACATACCCTGCGGCAACACCGGCGCTGTTGCCATCAACACCATCAAAAACCGCTTGTAACTGAGGTGTCTGACCGGATTTCAACTGCCTGGTAAAATCTTCCGGAATAATGACAGCGGCTTTTATCCTGCCGCTGTTTAAATCCGCCAGGGCGCTTTGCTGGGAGTTGATAACACCCAGTACATTAAAAATATCCGTGGAGCTGAAGGCGTCGATTATTTCATGGTTATAATCGGTTAAATCTTTATTCACAATTACCATGTCCAGATTTTTCACGTTAGTGGTAATCGCAAACCCCAGAATAACCAGTTGAATAAAGGGCATCACGAAAATAATGGCCAGATTGGCTTTTTCCCGAAAAACCTGCCGGAATTCTTTCTGGACCAGATATAGTATACGTTGGATCATATTATTCCTTTTTTATCTTTTTTTGTCATGGCATGCCAAAATAGGTTGTTCACCGTCATTGCGAGCGAAGCGCGGCAATCTACATATCTTACAAGTTTTCTATAAGTCATAAAATAAATCTTTCCATTCAGGATTTACCTTGTTGATCAACTCGTTTTTCTTATTTCTAGAGCCAGCTTTTATCTGTTTTTCTCTTATTATTGCCTCACGACTATTCTGAAATATTTCATAATAGACCAACTTGTTGATATTATACTTTTTGGTAAATCCTTCTAACAGTTGCTCTTTATGCTCATTAACTCTTCGCATTAAATCATTAGTCACGCCAACGTATATCACGCTATTTCTACTATTGGTCATTAAATATATATAATACTGTTTAGTCATGTAGATTGCTTCGTCCTTTCAGTCCTCGCAATGACATGCAAATCATTCCAGGCTGTCTTTCATTTTTTTAATACTTACAACTATCAAGACCATTGATATGGCAAACAAAGCCAGAATATGGTCGTACAGCTCTGCAATGCCGGCTCCTTTAAGCATAATTCCTCTGATAATTTGAATATAATGTGTAGCCGGAATTACTGCAGAAATCCATTGAAAAATTAAAGGCATGCTTTCTATGGGGAACATGAACCCGCTAAGCAATATGGTAGGTAAAAGTGTTGTGATCAAACTTATAAGCAGCGCTATCTGCTGGGTTTTGGCAATGCTGGAAACAAGAATACCGAAACTGGCACCGGTAAAAACATAAACAAGCATAGTAGCCATGATCATTACAAATGAACCGCGCATAGGCACACCGAACCAGAACATGGCCGCGAAAAGCACAATTATCCCGGCTAAAAAAGCAACCAGGACATAAGGTATTACTTTCCCCAGTACTATTTCCATGGCTGTTACGGGGCTTACCAGTATCTGGTCCATGGAGCCCTGTTCTTTTTCCCTGACTATGGCAATGCTGGTAAGCAAAGCGCTTAATAGCAGCATAATCACGGCTGTAAGACCGGGCACAAAAAAATAGGTGGATTTCAGCTCCGGGTTATATAAAAAACGAACCGTCAGTTCAACAGGCAAGGTTAAGCCGGAATTAAGTTCTTTATTATACTGGCTTACAATCATGTTCAGATAGTTATAAATATTGGCAGCCGAATTGGGGTCGCTGGCATCGATCAGCACCTGAATATCAGCCTGTGGCTTGGTTTGCAAATCCTTAACCAGATTTTCAGGAATAATGATTACACATTTGGCCTTTTTTTGTTGAAATATCTGATTTATTTTGCTTTTATCTACAGTCTTTACCCTTACCTTAAAAAAATGTCCGGCGGCCAGTTTCTGAACCAGCAGTCGGCTTTCCGCAGAATGTGAGTTATCACTGACAATAGTTTGTACTCCGCGTATTTCCAAGGTTATGGCATACCCGAAAAATATCAGTAGAATTACAGGCCAGACCAATGTAAAAAAAAGTGATCCCGGGTCCTTGATAATATGGATGAATTCTTTTTTGATGATTGTTATTATATTATTCATTTCTGTACCACATTTAGCATTAAAGTCATCCTCATATTTTTTATTTGTCATCCTCGGGCTTGACCCGAGGATCTACCCTTTTTCTCTTTAGATCCCGCATCAAGTGCGGGATGACATTGTTCCATTAACGCTTCCCTTTTACCGCGGCCAGGAAAACATCCTGCATGGTTTTCATTTTATATTTTTCCTTTAGATTATATGGCGTATCCAGTTCTACAATCTGACCGTCGCGCATAATGCTTATTCTATGGCAATACTCAGCCTCATCCATATAATGGGTTGTAACAAATATAGTTTTTCCCTGTTCGGCCAAGTCATAAATAAGCATCCAGAAGTTCCGGCGTGATATCGGGTCCACACCGCTGGTCGGCTCGTCCAGAAAAACAACCTGGGGATCATGCAGTAACGACGTACTCAGCGCAAGTCTTTGTTTCCAGCCTATAGGTAATGATGCGGTTAATAAATTAGCTTGTTTGTCCAACTCCAGATAGCTTAAAAGTTCCTGAATTTTGTTTATTATTTTGTTCCTGCTCAGGCCGTATATTCCTCCATAAAACTCAATATTTTCTTTAATGGTCAAATCACCGTATAAGCTGAATTTCTGGCTCATATACCCTATTACTTTCTTGATGCTTTCAGTTTGGGTATAGATATCAAAACCTGCCACGCTGGCTTGTCCTTCGGAAGGTAAAAGCAGCCCGCAAAGCATGCGGATAGTGGTGGTTTTGCCTGCGCCATTGGCTCCCAGAAATCCGAAAATTTCTCCCTTTTTTACTGAAAAAGAAACCTTGTCCACTGCTTTAAAGTCACCGAACAATTTGGTCAGGTTATTTACTTCAACTACTGAAGTATTGCTGATAGTCATTCTTTTTCCTTAATCAGTTTCAAAAAAAGGTCCTCCAGCTGAACATCAATATTTTTTATCTCTTTATAATATTCTTTATAGTGCTTCAAACTACTTTTAATATTTTGCATTGTACTTCCTGCTTCTCCGATAAGGTGTACCCCGGAACCGAAAAGCTCTATTTTATCCTTCCATTCGGTCTTTAATAATTGTTTATATAATTTTGTCGGAGAATCGGAAGTAATTAAAAATAAAGGCAGCTTGAAACCCTTTATTAATTCGTCAGGTTGGCCTACAGACAACATCCGGCCTTTATATAGAAGCCCTACTCTCTGGCACATAGATGCCTCTTCCAGATAAGGTGTTGAAATAAGAATACTTTTACCCTGTTTTATCAAAGCATGCAGCAATTGCCAGAATTCATGTCTGGAAACCGGGTCCACGCCGGTAGTAGGTTCATCCAGCACAATCACGTCCGGCTCGTGCATCAGCATACAGGACAGTGCCAGCTTTTGCTTCATGCCTCCGGACAAATCACCTGCGGCTCTGTTCGCAAAAGATTTTAAGTTGGAAAACATGTATAGTTGCTCCATCCTTTTCAGGCGTTCTTCTCTGCTTATGCCAAACAGTTCGCCGAAAAAATGCAGGTTCTGCGCGACAGTCAGGTCCTGATAAAGGCTGAACTTTTCCGGCATATACCCGATATTCCTGCGTACAAAAGCTACATTTTTCTGAACCTCTTTGTCCTGAAACAACACTTTTCCGGAATCAGCTTTCAGCAATGTAACAATTATTCTTATCAATGTGGACTTGCCGGAACCGTCTGGCCCCAAAAGACCAAACAACTCTCCTTTGGCAATATCCAGTGAAATGCCCTGCAAGGCCTTAATAGCTTCGTAAGACTTATAAAGATTATCTATCTTAAGGACCATAGACCTCATCTTTGGGTGAGGTTATCAACTTCAACAGGCATACCCATTTTCAATTTACCATCAGGGTTTTCTACCGTTACCTTCACAGCGTATACCAGGGTAGTACGAGTTTCCTTGGTTAAAATTGTCTTGGGCGTAAATTCTGCTTCACTGGCAATCCAGGTAATTTTTCCTTTTAAACTTTCTTTAATACCATCAGTCTTAATTCTTACCTCTTGTCCGATTTTTATGGAAGGGATCCTGGACAGAGGCAAATAAATTCTGGCATCCAGCGATCTCAGGTCGGCCAGATCCACAAGAACCATACCCGGCTGTATAACCTCACCCTGTTCATAATATTTGTTTAATATAGTCCCGTCCTGCGGTGCTCTGATAATTGTATCTTTTATTTGTAAGTCCAGAAAAGACAATGCGGAAAGTAGCTGCTCCCGTTCATTACGTATCATGGCATATCTGCTGTTAGCTTCTTCCAGCTTGGCCTGAAGGATTGTTACCTGGGTCTTCAAGTCATCGTTATTTTGTTTAGTTGCAGCACCCTGCGCTAAAAGCAAACCTGTTTTGGCCAAAGTATCTTTTTGAAAGGCAAGCTGGGCGGATATCTGCTCAATCTGGGCCCGGGTTGAATCCAGATTCAGCGCCATACTTCTAATCTGCAGCAAATTCTGCTACCTTTTGGTTTGCAGTTTATCGCCTTCTATAATAGCGATAATTTTGTTTTTGCTGATTGTATCCCCCTCTTTTACCGGAAAACTTGTTATTGTACCCGAAGCCTGACTGGAAATCTTGATCTTGGTGGCTTCCAGATAGCCCTGATAAACATCCTGTTTTTTATTCTCATCAATTTTTTTATAAATAACAAGAAATATACCCAACAGCACCAAAACAGCTACAACTATTCTTATTTTTTTCATTTATTCCAGCCTCCATTCTGTCCATGATTTTCCGCTTAAATATTCGATCTCTATTCTTTTTAAAAGCAGTTTAACAATCTGCTGCTCGTAGTTTAACTGGGCTTCCAGAAAATCTTTTTCCGCATTCTGATAGTCAGAATTTGATACAAATCCGCCCGCGTATTGCTCTGTAATTAAACGCAGTTTTTCACCAGCCAAAAATTTGGTTTTATTCAATACTTTATATTTACTTTGCATGGAACGATAATCCCTGAGCGCTGCGTCAAAACCAAGACTTATCTGGTCTGTAAAATTTTGTTTTTTCTGCACAATACTGCTGATTTCTTTTTCTCTGGAATCACTTTCACTGTTTCTGGCGCCCCAATCCCATAGATTCCAGCGTATGGCTCCTCCAAATGTATAGTAGCTCATCCACTCATCTGTTGACGGGTTAAGTCCCGGTCTGCCATAGCGGTATCCCGCGTTTAATACAACTTCCGGATAATTAACAGCCTGAGCCAGGTGCTGTTGTTCCGCAACTATATTACGGTTTAACTCCAGTTCCATTATTTCTTCTCTTTTCTGCACATTCAAAGTAGGTACCGTCATACTATCCGTATATTCCTGCTCGTCAGGTGTGGGCACCTCAATAATACTGCCTGCCATATTATTAAGCTTGTCACCGGCAGTTTGCAGAGTAGAGTCCAACTCCAGCATTTTTTGCTCATAATTTGCCAAAGTCAATTGTGTATTTAAAACATCAATAGGCAAAGAAAAACCCTGCCCTGTAAGAGACTTAATCTTGTTCAACTGAATATTAACCCTGTCCTGCCCAGCTTTGATTATTGATTTCTGTAATTTCAAATTCTCAATATTTTTCCAGGTCTCAATGGTTTCAAAAGCAGTATCTTTCTCTTTTTTCAGTACTTCCTGCCTCATAATTTCTTTTTGGTCCTCAGCGATTCTGATAACATTTTCTTTGGCAAAACCATTAAATAATAAATAGGTTGCGCTTATACCCATATCATAATTATTGTTTACTCCCATAGCTACCGTCTTGGGTGGAATTGTAATAGTGGCCACATCACTGATATATTTGTATGAAGAGTCAAACGCCAAGCCGGGGAGTTGCTTTTTTCGCTGGTTATCCAGTTCCAGCTCAGCCTTCTCATAAGCATATTTAGCGGATTTCAAAGGAGCATAATTATCCATAACCTTATAGAGGACGTCTTTAAGCTGTACCTGCGGGAAGGCGACGGGTATAAGCAAAAAAACTATTAAACAAATTTTAGGAAAATCCTGTTTCACTTTTTGTCCTTTCTGATACCATTATAAATTGTTTCGACAATGGATCTTTTTCTTTCTTTTAAAAATTCTTTAGAATTTATCTCAGGTTTTAAAGGCATTATCTCTTTTATCAAAGGTTCCGCGAAAAAAGAATATATACAAGCCCCAAGAATTGTCAGCAATAATTGGAACGAATTCACATCTTTTATTTCCCCTCTGGCCTTCGCTTTTTCAGTAATCCGCATAAATTTCTGAGGTGGCAAACCTGTGGGAGTATCTGCAAGCTTTTTAAATTCTTTGGTTATAATATTCCCCCCATAAATAAAATCTCTCATAATAAACAGAGATAATTTGGAATTATCCGCGAAAATATTAATGTACCTGTCTACGAAATTACTTAAAATATCATAAAAATTTCCATTTTCATTCAGGCAATCGTTAAGTTGTTGAAAATTTTTAGCTATAATAAACTCAAATATTTTTTCATAAAGGTTTTGTTTTGTTCTGAAATAATAATGTAACAGAGCTTTGTTTACCCCTGCATTATCGGCTATTTCCTGCATACTGGCTCCATGCCAGCCTTTGTTAACAAATACATTCAGCGCCGACCTCAAAATTTTATTTTCTGTCTGGGAATCTGTCGTGTAACCTGAAATATTATTATTAACCATTTGATTTAACCATATAGTTTAACTCTTTGGTTAAATTATACAATATACTTACTATAAAACAAGTTTAATTATATTAAATTCCTTCGATAATGATGAAATTCCACATCATCTTGATTTTATTCCATAAATATCAGGGGGATTTAAAATTTCAGGATTACCATAGTCCCTGAACCATTTATACAATCAATTGCAAAACTGTCCAGGAACTATAGCAACATAAAGCAATTAAATATTATTTCTTTACTGCTTTTTTTTCAACCTTTTTCTCTACTTTTACTTCTTCTTTCTTTTCAACCTTCTTCTCTACTTTCACTTCTGCTTTTGGAGTCTCAGCTTTTACTGCTTCAGCTTTAGGAGCTTCTGCCTTCACTTCTGCTTTCTTTTCAGCCTTTTTTTCTACTTTTACTCCTGCTTTCTTCTCAACCTTCTTCTCTACTTTCACTTCTGCTTTTGGAGTCTCAGCTTTTACTGCTTCAGCTTTAGGAGCTTCTACCTTTACTTCCGCTTTCTTTTCTACTTTAACTTCTGCTTTTTTGTCAGCAGCAGCTTTCTTTTCAGCTGCGAAACTGGTAGCTACTATTGAAACCATGATAATTACAGCAATAATTGATAATTTTTTCATATGATTCACCTCCTTCGTTAATTAATTGAATAGTTAAATTATAACCAGGTAAAATTAAAATAAAATTAAAATAAAATTAAAAATTTTTAATCTTAAAGCGGAAGCCAGATACAAACGGTTGTTCCCTTATGCACTTCACTGCTTATTTCTATTTTGCCTTTATGCAGTTGAACTATGGACCTGGCTATTGATAATCCCAAGCCAAAACCATCATGATGTCTCGATTTATCGGATTGATAAAACCGGTCAAAAATATGCGACAGGGCTTCTTCTGGAATTCCTATACCGGTATCCTGAATTAAAATTTTAACCTGTTTATCATACTTAACTTCACTAATTCTTATTTCTCCTCCCGGTTCGGTATATTTAACAGCGTTATCTATAATATTACTAAACAACCTGAATAATTGATTCTCATTACCAATAATTTTTGCCGGCTTTAATTCATCAAGGACGATGCGTATATTCTTGTTTTCTGCCAGTATCCTTAAATCTTTGACTATCTTTTGCAGTAAATCCTGAATGGCAATTTCTTTAGGTTCCTGTAAAATCTTTAAGCTCTCATATTTTGCCAGAATCAGCAAATTTTCAATTAACTTGGTCATCGTATTGATCTCTTCCAGGCCGCTAAGGCATACCTGTTGATATTCTTCCGGAGTGCGTTGTTTTTTCAAAATAACCTCTATTTCCCCCTTAAGTATGGTAAGCGGTGTTCTGAGCTCATGAGAAATGTCCTGCATTAATTGTTTCTGAGAACTCAGAGTATCTTCCAGATCGGTTAATAATTCATTAAATGTCTCTGCCAGACGCTGAATTTCATCATTAGTTTTTGGAACGCTTACCTTTATAGACAAATCACTGGCAGTAATCTGGTCAATAGAATTGATAATAGCGTTAACCGGTCTTAACGTCTGTCGTGCTAAAAAAGCGCCGACTAAACCAGTTAATAAAACTATACATGGCAAAATAATAAGAAAAAGCATTTTCAGGATATTTTGTGACGCGCGTAATGTCCTTAACGGAATTGCTACCTGTATCACATAGGCAATGCGGTCATTTTCTTTTACAGACATTGTAAAAACCCTCATCTCCAGAGTGGTTTTTTCTTTTGTCGTAATAATTATATTGTAAAGCAGAGCTTTACCGTTCAGAATATCTTTGAAAATTGTATCGGGAAGACGTTCGATATTGGGAATATCTTTAGATGACACAATCAATTTACCTTTTGCATCAAAGATTTGCACCACAATATTCAGCCACCTTGAATCCTTGGATTTAATTTCCACCCAGTTTTTAGCTATTTCCAGAAAATCCTGATTATTCAGTTTGGAAAAAATGATTGCCGGAGCTCCAAGACGCATGGCATTAAGTTTTTCATTCTCCCAATATGTGTCTATAGAATATCCGATACCTTCTGCTCTGGATCGCAGCAGATTATCCAAATTTTCATATAGAAGCTGAGTATAAGCGTAATAAAGCACTATGCTGAATATCGCCAATGTAAAAAACAGCAGAAACATATACCAGAGGGTTATTTTAAAACGAATTGATTTTATGAACATTTAATTTATATCTTCAGAGTATAACCTCTGCCCCTGATAGTGTGTATTATTCTTGTCTCAAATCCCTGATCAACTTTGCGTCTTAGATAATTAATGTATACATCAATAACATTGGTGTCTGTGTCAAAATTAATGTCCCACACATGCTCGGAAATCATGGTTCTGGTAACTATGGTGCCGGCATTACGCATCAAATATTCCAGCAGCGAAAATTCTTTGGTAGTCAGTACAATTTCTTTGCCTGCTCTGGAAACTTTGTGGCTCAATAAATCCATGCTTAGATCCCCAATAGTCAAAACCGTTTCCTGTCTCACGTCCGTTTTTCTAAGTATAGCCCGAATTCTGGCCAGAAGTTCCTCAAAGGCAAAAGGTTTTGCCAGATAATCATTTGCCCCCGCGTCCAGCCCGGCGACTTTGTCCTTCACGGCATCTTTAGCTGTAAGCATAATGATAGGGGTAAAAAAATTTTCCTGACGTAGTTTCTTGCATAGTGTAAGCCCGTCAATTTTGGGCAACATCAGGTCCAGAATAATCAAATCAAACTTGTTTGTACGGACCGCGTTATAACCTTGTTCTCCGTCGGTTACAACCGATACAACATATCCCTCTTCTTTCAGGCCCTGCTTGATAAAAGCGGCAATCTTTTTTTCATCTTCGATGACTAAAATATTCATATCTCGGCTTGTATTTTATCACTTTTTAGTAAAAGT
>JAQURL010000082.1 GCA_028715625.1 Candidatus Margulisiibacteriota bacterium
TTTATCAATCAGCAGCGCGCTATAGTTTATGTGAAAACACTTTTAAATTTGATAGCAAAAGCCAGATAAAAAATAACTGAAAACTTATACTTTTTACTTCGATATATGAACTATGAATAATAAATTAATCAGTAGTGTTGATCACGAGTTGGAACTAGTTTTAAAAGAGTTTGGAAATCCTCTGGGAAAGTTCCCCAGCGAATTTGTTTTAGCGAGTTTTCTAAGAAGAAGAATGGATTCCGCTGAAAAGTATGTCCTGCTTATAAGCGACGCAATTTTCAGGGCCTTTACCATACATGGCAAGAATATGTGCGACAGTTCTATAAAAGAATTTTTTATAAAATTTGAGAGAGGCATTGCGCTTGGGTTGACCGTAAAAGATCGCAGTCATATATTGCCTTTTGATGTGACAAAAGGTATCACAATGGACAGATTATATATTGATAGGGAACTACACCCATCTTTTTCCGCCATAATGGATGCTGTTTATGAACAGCTACGGTCAGGTTATATAGGGTTATCCCTGGAAATCAGGCAGGACTGGATGTATCGTCTGCAATACAGCAAGTTTGCGCGCGGACAGGTTATGGACGATGATTTTACGGTCATTTTTATCGATCAAAAAGTGACTAACGATTTGCGAAGATTTCGTAAATAAACAACAACTGTTTTACAATTAAAGCGCTTTCCCATATAATTCCATAAAGATTTTAGAAGAAACCTATTATTACCGAAGCTGTCTGAAAATGTCATTCTCCGGCTTGACCGGAGAATCCAGACCTGCTGAAAGCTAATACTAAAGCACAGCGAAGACGGATGCCTCCGGCGTAGCCTGGGTCACGGGAATGACAAAACTAGCCATTTACAATATTTTCGAACAGCCATTGGATAAGTGACAGGGTGAGGGCAGATGAAAATTACTAACTACAATGATACGGACTATGAGCAAGGCTTCTGGTCCGAGCGTTTATATGAAGACCTCATTGAAAAATATAACATTCAGAAACTTTTAAATAAGGAATACGGCTCTTTTATAGATATCGGTGGTGGCTTTGGCCGTCTGGTACCGGTTTATATAGATAGGGTAAAAACAGAATCTGTCTTGCTGGATTACTCCGATAAACTGCTGGATAGCGCCAAGGCCAAATATAATGATATCAAAAAATTGAAACCGGTACAGGGCAGCTTCTATGAGTTACCTTTTAAAGATAACAATTTTGATGGCGGCTTATCAGTAAGAGTACTGCATCATGTGGAAAACGTTCCGCAATACTTGAAAGAACTGAATAGGGTTTTAAAAAAAGACGCGATTTTTATTTTGGAGTACGCCAATAAAAGGAATCTGTTGGAAATAATCAGGTTTTTTCTGGGCCGCAGCAAAATAAAACCATTTTCCGTAGAACCGGATAACCGCAGCGACAAAGGCCTGACCATAAATTTTCATCCGCTATACATTAAAAAGATGCTGGATGAACATGGTTTTGTCGTTGAAAAAATGATTGCTTCTTCTTTATTCAGAATGCCAATTCTAAAAAAATTCATAGGGCAAAAAATGTTGTATAATATGGAAAAAATGATTCCTGCTTTTTTAAAAAACGGGGCATTAAGTCCCAGTATTTTTTTAAGGATAAGAAAAAAATAATGCCAAAACGAAAAGACATAAAAAAAATTTTGATTATAGGTTCAGGCCCGATCATTATCGGACAGGCCTGTGAATTTGACTATTCCGGGACCCAGGCAGTCAAGGCTTTGCGTGAAGAAGGTTATCAGGTAGTGCTGATTAACAGTAATCCGGCCTCGATCATGACCGATCCGGAATTGGCCGATAAAACTTATATAGAACCTATTACTCCGGAAGTCGTTGAAGAGATTATAAAAATCGAAAAACCGGATGCCATGTTGCCCACAATGGGCGGACAGACCGCTCTGAATATTGCTCTGGTTCTTTCTGAAAACGGTGTGCTGCAAAAGTACGGTGTAGAGCTTATCGGTGCCAAATTTGAAGCCATTAAAAAGGCAGAAGACCGCAAACTGTTCAAAGAAGCCATGAAGAAAATAAATATACAGGTGCCGGCTTCGGACCTGGCCTATTCTGTGGCTGATGCTTTAAAGATTGCGCAGAGAATAGGATATCCGCTAATTATCAGGCCGGCGTTTACCCTGGGTGGTACAGGCGGAGGCATAGCTTACAATGTGGAAGAACTGAATAATGTAGTCAGTAACGGTCTTAAAGAAAGCCCCATCGGTCAGGTGCTTGTTGAACAGTCGGTGATCGGCTGGAAAGAATATGAACTTGAGGTAATGAAAGACAAAAACGATAATGTTTCCATTATTTGTTCCATCGAGAATTTTGATCCTATGGGAGTGCATACAGGGGATAGTATTACAGTAGCACCGGCCCAAACACTTACTGATAAAGAATATCAACGCCTTCGAGATTACTCTATAGCTATTATGCGGGAAATAGGAGTAGATACCGGAGGTAGCAACATCCAATTCGCTGTTAATCCGGATAACGGAGATGTAATTGTAATAGAAATGAACCCCAGAGTATCGCGCAGTTCAGCGCTGGCTTCCAAGGCTACCGGCTTCCCGATTGCCAAAATTGCCGCCAAGCTGGCAGTCGGCCTTACTCTTGATGAAATACCCAATGATATTACCAGAGAAACACCGGCATCTTTTGAGCCGACCATAGATTACGTGGTAGTAAAAATTCCCAGGTTCGCCTTTGAAAAATTTCGCAACACTAACGAGATATTAAATACGACCATGAAATCTGTGGGTGAAGCCATGTCTATCGGCAGAACTTTTAAAGAATCCATGAACAAGGCTTTGCGGTCTATGGAAATAGGCCACTATGGTTTTGACGAAGGCAAAGATGTTGAGCTGAAAGTACTCAAGGATAAACTTATTTTTCCTAATGCCTCAAGAGTATTTTATATAAAATCCGCTTTTAAAAAAGGTCTTTCTATAGATGATATTTTTGAGCTGACCAAAATAGACCGCTGGTTCCTTAACCAGCTTTGGGAATTATATGAGTTGGAACTGAAAATTGAGCAGGAAAAACCATTGTCCAAAGAAACTTTAAAACAAGCAAAGAGCTGGGGCTTTTCCGATAATTTTCTGGCCAGATTAACTGGTGCTTCAGAAAAAGAGATCATGGCCCTGAGAAAAAAACACAAGATTATTCCTGTCTATAAAATGGTAGACACCTGCGGCGCGGAATTTGTGGCCAAGACGCCTTATTATTATTCCACTTACGATGAAGAAGATGAGATAATGGATACTAAAAAAGATAAAATTATGGTGCTGGGCGGCGGCCCAAACAGGATAGGGCAGGGTATAGAGTTTGATTACTGCTGTGTCCATGCTTCTCTGGCAATTCGCGATATGGGGCTGGAATCTATTATGGTGAACAGCAACCCTGAAACTGTAAGTACCGATTACGATATATCCGATCATCTGTTTTTTGAACCGTTAACCTTTGAAGATGTTATGGCCATTATCGACAGAGAAAAACCCAAAGGTGTTATCGTCCAGTTTGGCGGACAGACACCCTTAAAGCTGGCTAACCGGCTCATGGAAGCAGGTGCGCCCATTATAGGTACTTCACCGAAATCCATTGATGTGGCCGAAGATCGTGAATTATTCGGGGAACTGGTGAATAGACTGAAATTATTACAACCTGAAAATGGTATCGCCCGCAATTTCGAGGAAGCCAGAAAAATTGCCGGAAAGATCGGCTATCCGGTGGTTGTCCGTCCTTCTTATGTTCTTGGCGGCCGGGCCATGGAAGTTGTTTATGACGAAGTTGACCTTAAACGTTATATGGCCGAGGCTGTTATAGTCTCCGAAGACAAACCTATACTTATTGATCGTTTTCTTGAAGAAGCAGTGGAAATAGATGTGGACGCTCTGGCCGATGAACATGAGTGCGTTATAGCCGGTATCATGGAACATATAGAAGAAGCAGGTATCCATTCCGGAGACAGTGCCTGCATACTTCCGACACAGCATATAAGCGAAAAAATACTGGAAGAAATAAAATATATCACCAAAACACTGGCCAGGGAACTGAAAGTAATCGGACTTATGAATATTCAACTGGCAGTTAAGGGTCAAAAAGTATACATTCTGGAAGTAAATCCCAGAGCATCGAGGACAGTGCCCTTTGTGTCCAAAGCTACAGGAGTGGCCTGGGCAAAGATCGCAACCAAAGTTATGTTGGGCAAAACCATCAAAGAACTGGGTGTGAAAGAAGTAATACCTAAACATGTATCTGTTAAAGAAGCTGTGTTGCCGTTTAATAAATTCAGCAATCAGGATACAATCCTTGGCCCGGAAATGAAATCAACCGGAGAGGTGATGGGCATATCTGATAATTTCGGCAGTGCTTTTGCCAAATCACAAATAGCGGCCGGTGAAAAGTTTCCGACCGGCGGGACGGTTTTTGTCTCGGTAAACGATCGTGATAAACTGAAAGTGGTCCCAATTGTTCAGAAACTGATTGAATTAGGTTTTAATATAATATCAACCAAAGGTACGGCCAATGTCCTGAAAGAAAATAATCTTAAGGTAAAAGAAGTATTAAAAGTTCATGAAGGTCGTCCCAATATTACGGATATGATCCGCAACAAGGAAATTCAGCTGATTATTAACACCCCGCTGGGTAAAACTGCGCATATAGATGATAAGGTTATTCGTCAGACCGCTCTTAAATATAAGGCATTCACTATAACTACAATTTCTGCGGCTTCAGCCGCGGCTTACGCTATAGAGAAAGTACAGATGAATAAATTTCAGGTTAAATCGCTGCAGGAATATTATCAGGGCTGAGCAACTAAACTTTTCAGATAATTTTCCATTTCCGAATACTCCAGATAGGAAACCTCTCCATCATCAAATGAAGTGTAACGTTTAAGACTTTTTTCATTGATTTTTTCCAGCAAATCCAGTGCCTCAAAATAATCCGGCAGTGAAGTTCTGTGCCTTAGTATTTTACAGGTTTTCTGGCCGAGACTGGTTACTCTGTAATAATAAGTTGTGGTGTTATCAGATGCGCTTAAAGTAATCTGGTTATTTTTTAGTTCCTGGAAATCTCCAAACTTAGTCCATTCTTTATTGGCTTTGTCCGCTTTTGGCTGAGCTTTGTCTCTTTCCTTTCGCAGAACAGCTAATCGTTTGTCCTTACATTTAATTTTTTTCTCGAGATTGTATTTGTTAAAACAACGAAGAATAAATCCGAATATTCTATAAAACAAACTTTCAGAAATTGTCTCCAATTCCTTTTTTATTTTTTTGACGTCTTCAATATTGTTTTTTATATTCTGCAGGTTTTTGGCAGATTGAGTCATTTCCAGGTAAAGTTTATTGCGTTTCTCATTGTATCCCCTCTTTGTTGCCAATACAATAATTTTGTGTTTAGCCATGATATTCAGAATTGACAGGTTCCTTTCTATCGCCAGTTTTTCCTTATTTTTTAAGACGTTCATTATATACAGAAAATACCTTCCGAAAAGAATGTCATTTTCGGTTGAGTCTTTTACAGGAATGTTAACAGATAATATCTTGGAGTAAATTCTACTCATCAATTTTCCTCATAAATTATTATCAATATATCGGAACTAAAATTTAAGAAAATCAGGAAGTTTAGTTCCCCGTTTGTCGGATTTTTTCCAGTTCCTGGCGCAGCATAAACTTTTTCAGGATTTGTTTTACACTGCTGTCCTTTAAGTCTTTAACATAATCCCAGGCTGTTTTGTTGAATTTATCTTTTATGTCCAGATTAATTCCAGGTTTATCCAGCAATTTTTGTAATACTTCTGTCTTGTTATTTTGTACGGCAATTATAAGCGCTGTTTGTTTGTCATCATTTTGAATATTAACATCTATTTCAGGATGATATAATAATTCTTCAACTATATCTCTCATATCGCCTGAAACAGCAGACATCAAAACTGTTTTGCTGTAATTATTGCGGAAATTAATATCTATACCTGGAATTTGTAATATTTCCCGGACCATCTCTATATTTTTTGAAGATACTGCCTTAAATAGGGGATATTGATCGAACTCATATTTTTCCTGAGTAAAGATCAGGATATCTTTAATTTGCAGCAACATTTTCGCGATATCAACGTGTCCATTTTTTATAGCATAGGTAAGAGCGGTTTCGCTGCAATCCAATTTGTTTACTTCAACATCAGGGAAATTCAAGATTTTTCTAACGACTTCCGTATAACCTTTCATGGCAGCGAACATTAACAAGGTGCGGCCTCTGTTTGTGGTAACATTGGCATGAATTCCGGGAAAATCCAGTAAAGCCAGCATTATCTCGGGATGCCCTTTATCGGCAGCCCATAAAAGTGGTGTAAAACCATCGGAATTTGTTACATTCACATTGATTTTTTTATGGCCCAGAAATTTTTTTAGCATTTCCGCATCGCCTTTGATCGCGACTTCGCTAAGTGCAGAGTCACCATCTTTATCGACGATATTTACATCCATTTTTTTATCTGCCAGCAATTTGTCTATGAAATATTCATAATTTTTTAAGACTGCCAAATGAAGTAATGTTTGTTTCCCTTTTGACGTTTGCAAGTTCAAATTTATAGAGTCATTCTTGATGAGCTCATCAAAAATATTTGGACGTCCTGTATCCACAGCATACATAATTGCCGAGTAACCATCTTTATTCTGACAATTAAGATCAATCCCCGGCTTTTTTAAAAGTAGCTGTATGATATTTAAATGCCCGCAATTTGCTGCCCAGAGCAAAGCAGTATTATTTTCTTTATCCTTCATGTTTATATTAAGATCGGGATGCTTACACAACTCTTCAGCAATGTCTCGGAAACCGGCCTTGATCGCTTTTATCAATGCGGTCTCGCCCTTCAAATCACAAGCGTTAATATCCAGGTAAGAAATTTTTAGCAAATCGCTGGCAATTTCAAAATAACCGTTGCTGACTGCGGTCATCAATGGTGTTTCTCCTTTGTCATTAATTGCATTGATATCAGCGCCTTTATAAATCAGATTATTGAATTCGATCATATTGTTATTTTTTATGGCTGTCATTAATTGAGGTCCGAGGTAGTCGGTTTTTTTCATTTCCGAGAAACCCAGATTGCCGAAATCGCGAATAAGTTTTAGAAGTATCTGATTTTTTTTGATTTCAATATCTTCAAGAGAGAACAGACAGTGGTATATAGAGGTTAGAGATTTAACCTGTTCAGGGTCAGCTACATTTTCTGATATATATTTCGGTCCTTGTACAAGCACAGAAAAATTCAGATCGGCAAAATTTGTTATTTTTAATTCACCGAATAGTTTAAGACGGTATTTAGGGTCTTTAATTTTTATTAATTCCTCGATAACTTTGTAACCGTCATTACCTGAAAAAACATTTATCCCGCGTTCCAGCATACTTAATTTGCCATCAAGAAAAGAAGATTTGCTGTGTTCTGTAATGCCGGATATTATTTTAGATTTTATGCTCATTGAATTATTCCCCCCAAAAGGTCATATTAAATTATCGTAAGAAAAGCTCAAAAGTTGCGGGAAAACCTATTTAATAACGGTTTCTTCTATAGTACCAGGTACCGTGATACGCGCCTTTGCCTTTCAATATTTCTTCTATCGTTCCATATCCTTTGTCATAGGCAAGATCGCGGGCAGTGTAATCTTCAATGCTTTCAGCGTTGAGATTAACGTTTCTGAAGGAGGCTATTCTTTCTACCATAGAAGAACTATACATAAAGACCGCGTACATTAATGGTGTTCGTAAGAAATCCTCGGTGGAATTGATATCTATGTCAGACATGTCCAGTAAAATATTTGAGGTTGAGCTTCTTTTGTTATGCAAGGCAAAATTTAGAGCACACAAACTATTATCACCTTTTAAATTAATATCAATCCCTTTTTTTTCAAGTAATAATTTTACCACAGTGTTGCATCCCTTCGCTGAAGCACCGATAAGCGCTGTATTCCCACAATCATTACGTGCGTTAAAATTAATATTTTTGACAGCCAGCAGTCGTTCCACTATGTACTCATTACCATTGCGTGCTGCGAACATTAAGGGTGTGCTGCCATGACTTCTGTGCCGGCAGTTAACATCCACAACGTTTAAATTAAAAATTTCGTCAAAAGCATCTCTGTCATCCGCTATAAGAGCTTCAAAGAGGTCTTTCTCCAATTGATCCTTCATGGGTTTAAATCCGAGAATGTCAAAATCCCTTCTGAATTTTTGGATGATTATATGCCTATTTTGTTCTGAAAGATTATTTAGACAATTAACTATAGAGATACCGGCCATTGATTTATTAACATTAGAACTGCCGATAACGGATTTGTTATTAGCTAGATGTTTTAAATCGGCTAAGGGGGTTAGAGAACTAAAAAAATTAACCAAATCCGTGCTTCTCTTAAGGAGAATGAGTTCCGTCATGATCCGCTCACACTGGGGAGTTAAGAAAATATTGTAACCGTCATCCAGCAAATTCAGTTTTTCCCGCAGGAAATTGGAAATTCTTATATTTCTCTGGCCTGCGATTATTTTGGTATTCATCGGGTACTTCTTGAAAATTGCTCCAACAGCTGCATTATTTCTTCGCAATTGTAATTTTTGGCATAATCCAGAGCTGTTTTCATATGTCCATCTTTGATTTCTATATCAATATCAGGATGCTTCAAAAGTTCCCGAACTATTTCTATGCATTTTTTGTAATGGCGAAGGATTATTGCTTTCAACTTATAAATATTTTCAGCTGTTGCCTGTTTTTTATCCGCAAATATTGATTTGAAAAATAAATCAATGTCTGCACTATCTGTTTTTGCCGCGAAAATTAACTGCATAGCCATGCCCGTATCTCCCGGATTAATTTTAAGGTTCTGGTTTTCAGCTTCATATTTGATCTGTTGTCCGAATTCGCCTAATCTTATAGCTTCTATTAATGCTGTTTTTCCAAAACTGTCTTTGGTATTTATCTCCAGCTCTGGTCTTTTTAATAATTCTTTCACCACATCTACCATGAGGTTGAACGCCGCACCCATTAAAGGGGTATAACTTCCTTTAGCTTTGCTATTGATATCTGCATCGGGAACCTTGAGCATTTCCAACGCGAAGGAAGGCATAGCCCAGAAACAAGACATATTAAAAATAGTAAAATCATTAAACTGGAAGTTATAGTTTACGTCCGCGCCTTGTTCCAACAGACTGATAAATTTGTCCAGTTCGCCAGCCTGAGCTGCTTTCAGCAGGTCAGATCCCAGATATCCGGGTCCTTTTGCTGCCTGATATCCATAGGTAAATCCCAGTATTTCCAGATCGCGGGCCAGAATTTGCAGAACTTTTTCTTTATTAGTTTCATTAAGATTGTTTAAACAGCTTTTTATTGATTTTTCAGCATTAAGTTTTCTTTGCTGGTCAGGGCCTGTGTTATCAGGTTTCAGGTTGTTTATGATTCCAAAGAGATCCACAAGGTTGGCTTTGTTTTGTTTGAGACACAGCATTTCCTCTATTAATTGTTCTCTGTCACTGGATAAGAAAATATTTTTTCCCTGTTTCAGGAGCGACAGTTTATGCTCAAGAAATGCAGATATTGGAATATCTATATTTTCAGCAATGATTTTATGCATGATTTATCCTTCTCGATATTTTTTAATTGTCTGCTGCAATTCATATTTTTCAAACAATTCCAGAATATTTTTGTCATCTTTGGTTTTGGCAATTGATTTCGCGGTTTGATTATCTTTATTTCTTATCGCTGTATCAATTCCGGGAGTTTCCAGTAATGCTTCCACGGTGTGGAGGTTACATCGCTTAACCGCTTTCATCAGGACTGTTTCTCCGCCCTTATCTTTAAGGTTAAGATCAATTCCCGGATGGGTGAGGAGTTCATTAAAGACTGCTTCATTATATATTTCATATCTTTCTAATACTTTCATGATAGCGGTTTCTTTATTAGCATCCTGGGCATTGATATCTGTGATCGGCAGACCCAATACTTCTATGACCAGGTTTACATCTTTTAATTTTACAGATTTCATGAGCAGCGTTTCTTTGTCGTCAAAGTTTATTTGCTCCAGGTTGATATTTTTATGACGGATCAGCGCTGTGATTATACTTGGGTCATCTTTCCAGAAGGCATAGTATAAAGCGGATTTTTTGTCTTTATTGAGCGCGTTTACATCAATCTCTTCTTTTTGAAGCAGTTTATGTATCACGTCTTTATGTTGGTAATAACAGGCCCAGAT
>JAQURL010000083.1 GCA_028715625.1 Candidatus Margulisiibacteriota bacterium
GTTCCTTGTGATGTTGACCGCATAAAACGGTTGTCTATTATTGACGGAAAGGACGTTAATATGGCCAGATTGGCCATTGTTGGAAGTTCGAAGGTAAATGGTGTGTCGCAATTGCACGCTCGGAAATTAATAGAAACTGTTTTTTCGGATTTCTATCAAATATATCCTGAAAAATTTTTAGGGATAACCAATGGAGTTACCCAGAGAAGGTGGTTGCTAAAAGCCAATCCCAGATTAGCCAAATTAATAACTTCTAAAATCGGTGATAAATGGATTATAGATTTATCCCATTTAAAAGAACTGGAACAATTTGTGGATGATGAAGATTTTATCAAAGAATTAATCAGGGTCAAACTTGCGAATAAGTCAGACCTGGTTGATGTTATTGAAAAGCGTAATCCACTTAGAGATAAAACCGGTAAAATTGTAAGTAGGATCAGAGTAAGCCCCAATTCAATTTTTGATATACAGGTAAAAAGAATACATGAGTATAAGAGACAGCTTATGAATGCGCTGCATATTCTGATGCAATATAATGAAATAAAAGCTAATCCGAACGCAAAAATTATCCCCCGCACCTATATATTTGCAGGCAAGGCTGCACCGGGTTATAAAACAGCCAAGGATATTATTCAGTTTATTAACATATTGGCCAGAAAGATTAACAATGACCCGGATATTGAAGATAAAATAAAAATCGTTTTTATGGAGAATTACAATGTTTCGCTTGCAGAAAAAATAATTCCCGCAGCCGACGTTAGTGAACAAATATCTACCGCAGGTATGGAAGCAGCAGGAACAGGCAATAATAAATTTGCTATGAACGGCGCTTTAACAGTAGGCACCTGGGATGGCTCTACCATAGAAATGGCTGAGCAGATTGGCCAGGACAACAAAGGAGAAGAGAATGTTTTCCTTTTTGGTAAGAAGGCTGAAGAAGTGGATATCTTGTTACAGAATGGAAATTATGATCCTAAAAGAGATATGTATGATAAATATCCGGAAATAAAACAGCTCATAGACCAGCTTTGGAATAATGAACTGACTGATGATAATGATGAACAAAAAATACTTTGGAGTATTGCAGACAGACTGGTTTACAAACAGGAAGACGGCACACCCGGAGACAGGTATCTGGTGCTGGCTGATTTGCTAGCCTACAGGGACACACAGCACCAAATAGATGATCTTTACAGAAATCCAAAGGCATGGGGTAGAAAAATGCTTCTGAATATCGCCCGCATGGGTTATTTTTCCAGTGATCGCAGCATAAGAGAGTATAGCGAAAAAGTCTGGGACCTCAAAACCGTAGAAACTTAGCCTATATTTGCCAGATAGTTTTTGTTTTTTTGGCACCAGTCAGCATATTTTGCATTAAATAAATTAAAATTAATTATGTATCCTATAGCTTCTTCAATTTTTGTTCTGTTAACAGGATTGAGGGATTTTCTTAACGCTATTAAAAGATTTACGGAATTTGTATTATTTGGTGTTAAAAAATTTTGTTTTAAGATGTTTCCCAGGATACCTTCTCCGAGGTTATAGGCAACAATCGCCAATTCAGAAGATGCATTTTGATAATTCTTATATTTATCCAGCAGATATTTAAGATAACGAACGCCAACTCGAATATTAATCAGATTTACATTGTGTTGTTCCTCATCCCTTAGGTTTATTTGTAATGGATCCAGTTTGTCTATTGCTTCAATTGTAAGCTGCGGCAGGTATGTCGAGTTGCCATAATTTTTGCTGTAAAGATCCTTTTTTAGCTCAATTTTTGTTTGCACTACAGCAGGCTTCATTAATTGCATGAATCCCATAGCATTTGTTTTGGACTTCGCTCTTGGATTCCAGGCGCTTTCAATTCTGATAACTGCCAGTATCATGTGCAAAGGGACGTTATATCCAGCTGAGTATTTTTTAATTTCAGGCAAATATTTATCAAAAGATTTGCTTTGAGTTAGTAACATTCGATCTTTCATGCCGTTTTTGTTTTTGCCATGGCCCGGTTTGGCGGCAACCCTGATGTCATCTGTTTTAGACTTTTTAGGATTAATGAGTTCTATAGGGATTACTCCATCCCTGGAATCTTTTTTTTTGTCTTTTAATAGATAATCTAAGGTTAACAAAATATCTTTATGGCAGATATCGTCATTAATATGGGAGAGCTTGTATCTTTGCTTAAAATTATCCAGAGCTGCGTCCCAGCCGACATTCTCATAAAGTACGCCCTGTTCACCTCTCTTATAAAAAAAGCCCAGTTTATATAATGCCTTCAAAACAGTCCCGGGCAGCATAACCGGATTTTTTTCGCTGGCTTTTAGTTCAGCCAACATTTCTTTTTTTTCATTTTCAACAGTTTTTATAAAATCATCAATAGAATTTGAACATGCCCATTCCCGTTTAAGTGCCACAATTTCATTATCTGAAATTTTCCCATTGTTATCGAAATCTATTACCTGCCGTACAGTTTTGGCTTTTTGCAGGGCTTCATCAAAATTTTTTGAAGAGTTTAAGCAGGCTTTTAATATTTCATTTTCTACATAGGTTATTTGTCTGTCATTATTAACATCAAGAGTTTGAAAAAGTTCCCGCAAAACATTTAGCTCTTCTTGGGCAGCCTTCTTCTCCCCGTTGCTTATAATGGCTGTGTCTCCCAGCCCGAATATTCCAAAGCGCATAGATAGATTATGCTTTTGTAAAACCAGTTTTTTGAGCTCGACATCTTTAATATCCGGAGCCATATTTTTGGCTTCAGCATCGTAATTTATTTTACTATCTTTGGCAATGTCCTCTGCCGAGGCGTTGTCTTTTAGTTTTTTAACCTCACTGCGTAAATAGTCTTTTATAGGCTTTGGATATACTGTTGCTTCCATACGTACAATTTGTGCCCGTAAATCAGAATTCCTAAACAATTTATTTAGAAATGAAAAACGGAAAATGTTATAATGCAGAAAAATGGAAGGGGATAAATATATGGAAAATGAATTAAATTTCGAAACTTTAGCACTGCACGCGGGCCAGGATATTGAAAGCGATACCTTATCCAGAGGCGTTCCGGTTTATCGAACATCTTCATATGTTTTTAAGGATACCCAGCATGCTGCTGATTTGTTCGGGCTGAAAACACCTGGCAATATTTATACCCGTATTATGAACCCGACCCAGGATGTTCTGGAAAAACGTGTGGCAGCACTGGAGGGCGCTCCTGCAGCGTTGGCCTTTGCATCTGGCACGACAGCTATTTTTAATACAGTTATAAATATTTGTACGACAGGAGATGAGATAGTCTCCTCAAAATATCTTTATGGTGGAACATATACTATGTTTAATGATATTCTGCCGCAATTCGGTATCAAAACAAAATTTGTTGATATTATTGATTCTTTTGCAATTGAAGGCGTTATTTCGGAAAAAACCAGGCTGATTTATGCGGAAACCATCGGCAATCCGACACTGGATTTTGCGGATATTGAAAAGATCGGCAAAATCGCAGAAAAATATCGCTTGCCCCTGGTAGTTGATGCCACTTTTACAACACCCTATCTTTTACGAACGCTGGAACACGGGGCCAATATAGCTATTCATTCTCTTACCAAATGGCTGGGAGGTCATGGCTCTGGAATAGGCGGTATTGTAGTGGATGGTGGGAAATTTGACTGGACAGATAAAAAGTTTAAACTGCTTAATGAACCGGACAGCAGCTATCATAATGTTCGCTTTGCTTATGACCTTGGTGAGCAGAACCATCTGGCCTTTATTAACAGGTTAAGACTTGTACCGTTGAGGAATCTTGGAGCTTGTATATCACCGGATAATGCCTGGATCTTTTTGCAGGGGATTGAGACCCTGCCGCTCAGGATGGAACGCCACTGTGAAAACGCTTTAAAGGTTGCACAATATCTGGCTAATCATCCAAAAGTAGCGTGGGTAAGATATCCCGGTTTAAAGGAAGACCCTTCCTATGCTGTTTCGAGTAAATATTTAAAAAAGGGTTTTGGGGGCATGGTAGTTTTTGGTATTAAAGGCGGTAGCGCTGCAGGCTCAAAATTTATCGACAACCTGAAATTATTCTCACATCTGGCCAATGTCGGCGACGCCAAGAGCCTTGCAATTCATCCGGCCAGCACTACTCATTCTCAGCTCAGTGCCAAGGAACAGCTGGAAGGCGGCATTACGCCGGACCTGATAAGACTATCAATAGGTATTGAGCATATTGATGACATTATAAGTGATTTAGAACAAGCGCTGGAGTAAGGGGCTCAGGGCTCTGTAGATTTGTAGAGCCAACAGGTCACCCTGAGCCTGACGAATGGGTGACTAACACTGGGAAAGTCATACTTAGTCGAGCTCAGTATGACATTATGGGAAAGCTAGTATAAACAGAAAATCGTTAACTCCTGGATTCCCGCTTCTCTCCTCGGCGAAGCCTCCGGCGTAGCTGGGTCGCGGGAATGACTGAAAAAATGTAACAAGGAAACCCTTAATGCATAAACAAAAAAATTTGATCGAAAAAATATTTAAGCTCAAACAACAGAGAAGGGCTATTATACTGGCCCATAATTATCAGCGCCCGGAAATTCAGGCTATTGCTGATTTTGCCGGCGATTCACTGGAACTTTCCAGACTGGCTGCCGAAACCAAGGCAGATTGTATTGTGTTTTGCGGTGTACGTTTTATGGCCGAAACCGCCAAAATCCTTTCACCGCAAAAAACCGTGCTTTTACCTGAGTACGATGCCCGCTGCCCCATGGCCAGCCTGGTAAATGCCGAAGATGTTCGGGCGCTCAGAAAACAACACCCAAAAGCCAAAGTTATCTGCTATGTAAACACAACAGCAGAGGTTAAAGCTGAGTCTGATGTCTGCTGCACATCAGCTAATGCAGTGCAGATAATAAAAAAAATTGACGCTGAGGAAATAATTTTTGTGCCGGATAGAAATCTGGCCGCTTATTGCCAGACTTTTACTGACAAAAAGATAATTATCTGGGACAAGGGTTATTGTTACGTACATGACCGCATCACTATGGAGGATGTGAACAAGGGTAGAAACAAATGGCCGGAAGCTTTACTGCTGGTACATCCGGAGTGCAGACTGGAAGTTATAAGACTGGCTGATCAGGTGCTCTCGACAACAGGTATGATTGATTATGTAAAAAAGTCCAAAGCCAAAAAATTTTTAGTAGCAACCGAAGATGGAATACTCTACAGAATGAAAAAAGAAAACCCTGACAAGGAATTCATGGTAGTTGGGAGCGTGAATCAATGCTGTAATATGAAAAAGACCACACTTCAGGACATTTTTTATGCGCTTCATAAAAATCAAACAAAAATTGTTTTAAAAGATGATGTAATCCAAGCCGCAAGCTATTGTCTGAAGGCCATGCTTACCTATGTCTAAAGGCAAAGTTCTGGTAGCCATGAGCGGAGGGGTGGATTCCTCTGTAACTGCGGCACTTTTACAAGATGAGGGCTATAAGGTATCCGGTGTTTATATGAATGTCTGGGACGAAACAGACAAACGTGTTACCAATATTTCCAAAACCTGTTATGGGCCGGGGAAAGATAAAGAGGCGCAGGAAGCCCGAAGAATTGGGAAACTGCTTGATATTCCCATAACTAGTATTAATTTGAACCCCGAATTTACCGAATGTGTATTGAGTTATTTTACAAGCGAGTATCATCAGGGGAGAACACCCAATCCCTGCGTGGTTTGTAACCAGAAAATCAAATTCGGTGCGCTAATCCAGAAAGCACGTGAATGTGGTCTTGAGTTTGATTATTTTGCCACCGGTCATTATGCCAAAACCTATTTTGATAAAAAAAGAACCAGGTATATTCTGCAAAGAGCCCAGGATCTGAAAAAAGACCAATCATATTTTCTTTACAGGTTAAATCAGGAACAGCTGAAAATACTTTTATTTCCGCTGGGGGACTATTTGAAAGCAGACGTAAAAAAGCTGGCAGTCAAATATGGCTTGGGCCTGGAGCAAAAAAAGGAAAGCCAGAATTTTGTGGACGGTGATTATTCCTATTTACTGGGAGAAACGTCCGGCGCGGGGGATTTTATACTGGAGGACGGAAAAGTTGTGGGGCGGCATAAAGGAATCGAGTTTTATACTATCGGCCAGAGGCGGGGCTTGGTTATATCTGCCAAAGAGCCGTTTTATGTGTTGCGGATAGATAAAAATAGCAATCAGGTTGTTTTGGGCAAAGAAGCTGATTTATCTAAAAAAGAACTGACGGCCGGGGATATAAACTTGATCGCAATTGATTCCTTGAAGCAGGAAATAAGTGTATCTGCCAGAATCAGATATGCCAGCGAGCTTTCATCCGCCAAAATAATACCGTTAGAAAATAATAGAGTAA
This sequence comes from Candidatus Margulisiibacteriota bacterium, assembly GCA_028715625.1. NCBI lineage: Bacteria > Bacillati > Candidatus Margulisiibacteriota > Candidatus Margulisiibacteriota bacterium. The sequence goes on from JAQURL010000083.1 coordinate 6,370, forward strand.
AAGTAATTTTTGAAAAACCGCAGAAGGCCATAACTCCTGGGCAATCCGTGGTTTTTTATGATGGAGATGTCGTGGTCGGTGGGGGAGTTATCGAGTAAACCTCATCCCGGCCGCTCTCCTATGTAGGATGGGGGAACGGAAGGAAAACTTTGGAAGAACTGCATGTGATTTTTAAAGGACAGGTTCAGGGAGTCGGGTTCAGAGCAACCACTATGCGGCTGGCTCACAAGCATAGAGTGTATGGCTGGGTAAAAAATAAATCCGATGGGACTGTGGAGCTTCTGGCACAGGGAGAAAAAGAAGTTCTCTTTGGTTTTTTGGCCGATATAAAGGATTATTTTAGTTTTTATCTTACAGATTCAGCAGAAAACTGGCGAAGCATGTCAGCGAGTTACCACGATTTTCGAATAATTTATTAATTATTTATAGTGTTTTCCATGAAATTTTCTGCAATTTTGTCTATTATTTGGGATGATCTAGCTAGAAAACCGATAAATTTATAGGGAAGAAACGATAAATGGAAAAAAAGATAATATCAGATAAAGCATTAATAATAGAAATGATAAACAGGTATAATATAAATATGCTTACCGAAGGTATTTATGATTATTATTCTGTGGGCCGGGTTGCGGCAAAGGCCACATTGGAGAATTCGGCAGTACAGCTTGAGCTTGATTTCGGCGGAGTTGATTTTTTAGCCTACAGGATGGAATTTTTGACAGGATTTTTTCATTATATCCTGGAAAAAACTAAACAAATTCCCAGTAAGCTTGTTGATAAGAAAATTATTTTAGCCCTGGATGATTATGATAAACATAACGAAAAAATAAAAGACACCCTGAAATGGTTCGCGTATAACCTGGAGCATATCCTGGACATCCAGGAAGAACAAAACATAGATTATGCGACCCTTTATAATCTGGTAATAGTATAAAATCTTTCCTTTAACAGTTCCGGTTTAAAAAGAAATATTCCGGGAATAATAAATATATGGTTTTCCATAAGGTTATAAGTTTGTTAAAAAATGAGGTTGTTCAAGCGCAAAAGGGCCTTGCGGCGTTGTTCAGGTGCATCTCTTCTTTTAAATTGGGCTCAGTTGATACTTATGATCAGTCCAGAGATATGCAATCACATGTATTACGTGAACTGACATTATTACATGATTACGCGCAAAAAAATCCTTTATACAACCTGAAACTTGGCATGAATATCGTGGCAACCGCTTTGCGTTACTTAAGACATGGGTCTGCCGGCGCGACCGCGCAAAAAGGTTTGCTGGGCGCAACCGGGTATCTGAGGGGAGTTTTGTCGCAAGAATTTTTTCGTCGGTCTCTAAAATATTTGGGATTAGAAAACCTTCAGGGCAAGTATAGCATACACCCAGTGCGACCTGATGTTTTGCATGGATTAAGAAATGTTCAGCCGCTAAACATAGAGTGGGAAGAAATAAATATAGGGAAAAGAGACTATGAGAAGACACAAAAAAGAGCGCGACTTAAAAGCCTGGCCGATAGCCTTGAAATCAAGAACAATTCCGAACCTATATATCTCAACCTTAACATTGCTAATCATGATATCCATGATTGTTCAAAAGAAGACCTGCAAAAGATACATCTTTTTATCGAAAAATTAAAGGAATTTTTTGAACACACAGAAAAACCGAACATTTTTCTTCTTCATCAGATCAAAATAAATAATCAGGATTTTTCTTTTGTTAGAGATATGGGTGGGAAAGCTGGTAAACAAAAGGCTTTGGTCCAGGCATTCTTGTCTTCACACGGAGCAATACAGCTAAATAATATTGATCAATGGGTTCTTGATAGTAGTATAAAACAGAGCGAGCGGGACCCCCAGCCTATAACGGCGGATAACCAGGTACTAGCTGCCAAATACTGGAAGGAAGTTGAGGATAGTGAATTTATTAAAAGCGGTAAAGTTTTTTCCAAAGAATTAACAGAAGCAATTAAGGAACAACCGCGACCACAAACCAATACAGAATTCATGAGGGCTGCAGCTCTGAAAATGTTATTCGGTCTGGGGAAAGTCATAAAAGAAAATTATGAGACACTAAGTATTACTCAAAAAATACTTACAAGCGAGAGACTTAAAAAGATCGAAAGTTTAATGGCCAGAAAAGACGGTATGCTGGATGCATTGGCAAGCAGTACAGAGATTAAAGACAAATATGTTTTTTTAGTTGAGGAGGTCCTTTTTGTTTTGAATATTCTGGATATAACAAACTTCAGTCTCAGGGATTTGTTAAACAAAAAGGCAATAACCGAACAATATCCGGGCCAGGCAGATGAAACAACCCGAAACGCAAAGGTCAAACAATATGGATATATGGCCGGCAGCGGTCTGCATGCTATTTCTGAGATTTTAAAACTAGTTCGAAAACAAAATCCGGAAGGCAAATTCTATCATACGCCAAATATATATTTTGAAATTCACAGGGTACTTGATGATATTTTTGGAATGGAAAAATATGGCGCAATGGAATTCTCAACGGGCATGCAAAGCATTAGACCTTCCGATGAGTCGGTCAGCGCTGTTTTTTGTGATTTTCATCCCAATAATGCCAATGCCCTTAAAATTGATCCTCTGGATAAGGATTCGTTGCTGAGCTGGATGTCGGCAAATATGAATAAATATTCTGAGGACAAACCGTTTACACTGATCCTGGATACATCAACCCAGCATTTATATGATGCTGAAGTTAAAGAATTTCTTGAGAATGAAAACATAAAGTCATGGGTAGGAGCAGGAAAGTTGCGGATAGTTGTAATACAGAGCCTGCAAAAATTCGCTTCGATCAATACGGATAAATTCCCCAGCAGCGCGATAATACTGATAACCGGTAAAAAAGATGATCCCTTTATTGAAGGCCTGGCAAGGGCCGAACAGGGCTCAGTACCTGAAATAGCCGATCAATTCCTGGGTTTTTTATTTAGAGAAATGCCCGGGTTTCCTGAAGAGCTTAGAAATCGTAGCGTGGCTAACAGTCGCACGTTATATGATTTATTAAAGGAAAAAAATACTTCGGTTGTGGCAGAAAACAATGATCCGGGCAGCTCATACATATCCCTGCAATTCAATGAAGAATTAAAAAATTTGCTGAAAGGCAAGAAGGCTTATCACAGGCAGTTACATATAATTGAATTTTTGCATAAGGGAATAATTCAATATTTAAGAAATTCAGCTGAAGAAAAGGGCTATATACTTACGACCAGAACAGGTTTCGGCTTTTTTGAGTCCTCAGTCTCGGATTGTCGCAATTCAATCCGTTTTATATTCGGTTCCATGGAGGATGATGAATCTTTAAAGCATTATTCGGAACGGATAACGTTTGTAGAAGAACTGCTAAAAAATAAAGATAATATAAAAGCTGAAGCACAAAAAATGGCGGAGAAAAAAGGATTGGAGTTGAACAGATTAAAAAATATGGAAAATTATGATTTCTTGACTGAAATTAATAAAAATAATAATTTTTCAAAAGAAGAAAAATTGATACTGAAAGTGTGGTATATGATGGAAAGCCCAAAGCTAAAAGAATAAAAAGTTTATTTGATAAAGGCCAGCGCCCAGACTGCCTGGGGGCGCATATACATCTGGGCTATATATCTGCCCTTTTTATCTAATGACTCAGGGCTACGAAAATAAAAGCCCTTCCTGTATAATGAATTATATATGCAGTCCAGCAAGCTTTTTGCTTTAG
>JAQURL010000084.1 GCA_028715625.1 Candidatus Margulisiibacteriota bacterium
TTAAAATTCTTTATAATATGCTTTAGAGGATACGAAACTTATAAAATTCCTTTTCTCTACGCTTAGCGACGAGTATTCGAGGAGCTTTAGCGGAGGCTGTCACGCCGTAACGTAAGGTTCGCGCATATTTATCAAACAGGTACATATAAAGGCAGAAGCGCATCTTTGTCCGAACTTGTTACCGACGAAAACTGTCAAATATCCGATATTCAGCCCGAGAATATTCTGGTGCAGCAGCTTGCTGACGGCCGATTGTATCCTAAACTAATGGATTACAAACGACTTGGAGCTAAAACCTATCCTACGCAATTCTGGCTGCATTGGAGTTCAAATCTTCTGGCAAAAAAATTAGAACGAAAATTTCAGCGTCTAAGAGACAATTTTTCCTAAATATAATCTTTATACTTGTGATAAATAAAGGTCCCTATGATACCCAGGATATAAAACAAAATCAAGATCATGGAGAGCAAAATGTTCGCAATATTCAGGCCCTGATAGTTTATATGGATCAGGTTCGATAAAATAAAATACATCAATAGAATAAAGGCGCAAAGACGGCTCTTTTTTTGTAATCCGGCCAGGAATATTATTGAGACAAAAATGTCCATAATATAAAGTTTGGGCAGCATAGATTCCTGATTTTCAAAAAAATTATAAATAATATATGCTACTACTCCCAGATTATAAAAAACTCCGGCCAAAAAAGAGTATTTTATCCACTTTACAGCCAGTTCCACATGATGTTTGAATGTTTCACGAATATTATTAATTTCTTTAATAAGTATTGATTTTGGAATACTCTTTTCAGGCGACTCTTCGATGAAAGCCAGGAGTTGTTTAAGATTAAATTCAGCCATGAACATAATCATAACATTTATCGCAGGTGAAATAAACAACAAAAAACCCGCATTTAAGCGGGTTTTTGATAGCTGCAATTAATTACAGATTAAACTAAACTTTAAAAAAATTCACCTGTTTCTGCAACTGATCAACCTTATTCAGGAGTGCGTCAGCTGCTGTCGCGATTTCGGTACTTACAGCAGTCATATGCTCGGAAGTAGCGGTTACTTCTTCTGCCACAGACAGATTGTTTGTGGAAACCTCAGCCACTGACTTGATTGTCTCATAAATTTCTTCAGAACTGTTTTTAATAATTCTGGAGTCTTTTTTATTGGTTTCCATAAAGGTGTGAATTTTCCTGGTAGTTTCGGATACTTCCACTGTGCTGGCATTAACTTCCTGTGTTGAAGCGGAAATATTTTGTATCTGATCCGTACTCTTGGTAACCGCGTCATTTATCTGCTCTAATGCTTCCTTGGCATTATTGGACATGGCTACAACTTTTTCTACTTCATCCGTACCATGCTGCATCGAACTGACGGTTTTGTTGGTATTTTCCTGAATTGCTTTAACCAAAACAGAAATTTCCTTGGTTGCGTCTATGGACCTTTCAGCAAGTTTTCTTACTTCGTCAGCAACAACCGCGAAGCCTTTGCCGTGTTCCCCTGCCCTGGCTGCTTCTATGGCCGCATTAAGGGCAAGCAAATTGGTTTGGTCCGCTATTTCATCTATAACAGTGATTATCTTGTCAATTTTTGCCGATTGCTCACCCAGATTACTAATATCCCCGGCAATCTCCTTAACGGTTTTATAAACAGAATCAATCGATTTTAAAACATTTTCTACAGTGCCTCGGCCAGTTTCCGATGTTTCCACCATTTGCGCAGAAGAACTGTTCAGGATAGATGCTTCTTTAGCGATATTCTCTATAGCATTTGTTATTTCATCCATCAGAGTTACGCTATTTTTAATTGCTTCCGAGTTATTCTGGACTGATGACTCGTTGGCGTTGACCTTTTCGCGCATTTCACTTAGAAGGTCATTAACCTGGTTTATTTTTTCGTTCTGCTGGGAAGCTCCAAAGGATACATTGGAAATAGCGTCAGCGACTTCAGTAAGAGACTGATTGGTTTGATTCGCATTTATAGCTACTTTCCCTGCGCTTTCTTTAACTTCAACAGTAAAATTTATAATCCCGGCTATCATTTCGCGTAATTTATCCAGTATCTTATTAGTGATACAAGCCAGTTGATTGAGTTCGGTGCCGGCCATGACTTTATAAACCTGACACTCCGCGCAATCTTTAAATTTCCCATTTAGAATCGCCGGGCATAAAATAACATTGCCAAATTTTGGAGCATAACTGCCCACATTATAAAAACAGATATGCTTGTCATCATGATATTCAGGACAATCCGGTTTGTTACAATTACGAATATCCCAACAATTAACCTGAGGCACCTCAATTCTTGCTTTAAGATCACCGGTATTTGCTCTGGACATAACGTCGTTGAACTTTTCAATTTCTTTAGTCATTAATTTGTTGATCACAGAGAGAAAGATGTAAAGAGCGACTATGCTTAACAAAATTATAACAATAAGGACCTTTTCCATTTGTTTTACTTTTTGATAGATAAAATCCTTTTTCATATCCAGCGCTACCGCGCCTACGGCCATTACCGATCCGTCAAAATTATTTAGAGGAAATAAAGTTATATAATAATTTCTAACTTTATAACTGAACCGCTGGGCCTGACCTTTATCAAGTTTGGCCAGATTTACCAGGTTTAACAAATTCTCGTCTGTGAACTGTACCAATTTGTATCCGTTAAGCTCAGGTTTTGTGACCATTTTCACTTTTGTAGCATCCAGGATATTCATGAACTGGTCCAAACCGAACAAACCGAATTTTACATCGGAATCTTTAAACATGGGTTCGATAATATTAATAAGTTCGGTATTTTCTTCAACAGATCCCAAATATTCTCCATTAGAAATAATGGGCACAATTCCTCTTATGGAAATACCGGCTTTACCAATCTCAAGACCTGTTACCGACTGTCTTGAACCTTCTATTTTTACTACTGTTTTTCTGGTTTTGCTAAGGTCATCTCCACCCTCATCTTTATCTCCCGATTGAGTCCAGGTACGCAAAAAACTGGTTGCGGGTTTACGTGTGAAATGCACTTTTATCTGCTTTGTTCCAAGATTCTGGGCGATCCTGTCGTGTATGGGGGTAAACGCTTCGCGCAATTTTATACGACCTTCACCGGGATCACTTATAGCATAGATATCAGCCAAACCGGGAATTTCAGCAAAAGCGCTTGCTGTTCTTAAATTAGCTTTAGCGGCTGTATTTATCTGATCATAGAGCTGGTTAATAATCGCATCGGCATGTTGTCCCAACTTTTTGGACATTATTACTCCCAGATAGCTATTTAATGTAATATAAACGATAAGGGTTATTACCAAAAATAACGCCATAGTCGGATAGGTGAATTTCTGTTTTATATTCAATTTCTGAAAAAATTTGTCCATTTTGCTTAACCCCCAGAATCTGTTTTAACCAACACGATATAATTGCGACAACTCATGACAAACGAAAATGTTACAACAATTTATATATCTTTATATACTGTATATAATTCCTACTCCGGTAGTCAAGATTAAACGAAATTTTCTCTAAATTATAATATTATCTATCAAACGCAGATTTTTAAAAAAAACAGCGGCCGCAATAACAGTTTTATTTTTTTTATATTTTTTAATCGGCTTAAGCCCCAAATCATAAATTTCCAAATACTGAAGTTTAAAAAATTCTGATTTTCTCGATAAAAAATTAATATAGTCAGCAGTCAGCTTTTTTATATTTATTTCCATATCGTTTTGAAGCTGCTCCTGTATATATAAAAGGCCGGAGTAAACACTGCCGGCCAGCTGTTTTTCCGTGGTGCTCAAATAGCTATTTCTGGAACTCATAGCCAAGCCGTTTTTCTCGCGAACTGTGGGCATACCTATTATCCGAACATCCAGATTAAAATCATTTACCATCTTTTTTATGATTATATATTGCTGATAATCTTTAAGCCCCAAATATGCTTTATTCGGTTTTATTATATTAAAAAGCTTTAAAACAACTGTGGCAACACCGTCAAAATGTCCAGGGCGGAATTGCCCGCAGAGTTTGCCGGCAAGCCTTTCCTCAACATGTACTATGGTAGAAAGTTTTTCAGGATACATGTCTTTATCACCGGGATAAAAAAGAAAATCCACTTTTTCCGCCTGCAGTAACTTTTTATCCCTATCAAGGTCTCTAGGATATTTCTGTAAATCTTCCCTGGGCCCGAATTGCAAAGGGTTCACATAAATACTTGCAATTGTTATATCATTTTCTTTCCTTGATTGTCTGATCAGGGAGAGATGCCCCTCGTGCAGATAGCCCATGGTCGGGATAAAACCAATGCTACAGGAATGTAAACTTTTTATATAAATAGACTGAAAATCGTCCGGGCTGAAAATAACCCTCATACTTTAAAACTTGGTCCTGGCTATGAGCCACAAAATAATGGCCAGAAATACTGAAAGCACTTTCAACCCGAGGTTTTGTCTGATGTACTTGTTAAATAGTTCTTTGATTCTGGTTATCATTTAATGTCCTCTTTTTTCCAAACCGCATAATCACAATTAGGATATTTATTGCATCCGAAAAAAGGTTTACCGCGTTTGGTCCTTTTTTCTATTATATCTCCGCCACATTTGGGACAACCGGCTGCTTTTATAACACTTGACTGTCTTTTGGTATATTTGCATTCAGGATAATTGGAACAGGCTATGAACTTGCCGAACCTGCCCTGTTTATAAATCAGCGGTTTACCACAGTCCGGGCAATCCTCGCCTGTTTTTTCTACTTCCTGAGTTTCATTTTTCGACTGATCAAGGCTGCGGGTGTACCTGCATTCAGGAAAGTTGGAACAGGAATAAAATTTGCCGAACTTACTCATTTTAATAGTTAGCTGACCGCCGCAGGAAGGACATTTCTCATCCGTTTCTTCAGCGTATTTTTTAGCGTTTTTGTAGGTAAAGTCCAGCTTCTTGGAGAAAGGATCATAGAACTTGCTGACAATATCAATCCAGTTTTTCTGGCCAACAGCCACGTCATCAAATTCCTCTTCAATATTGGCGGTAAATTTGTAATCCACAATATCACTGAAATATTCCATTAAAAATTTATTAACAATAAAAGCCAGTTCAGTCGGTTTTAAATATTTTTTTTCTTTTTCAATATATCCCCTGTTAATAACCGTGGAAATAGTGGGGGCATAGGTTGACGGCCGTCCGATACCTTCGCTCTCCAGCTTTTTAACCAGGGAAGCTTCCGTATAACGTGCAGGCGGTTTGGTATAATTCTGTATCGAGTTTAAATCCAGCAAAACAGCCTTTTCACCCTCTTTTAAAGAAGGCAGCAGGGCCTCATCGTCTTCTTCGGGCTCTTCGTCAGTATCTTCAATATAAAGTTTCATGAAACCGTCAAATTTTATAACTTTCCCAGATGCTAAAAATTCCAGGTTCTGGTTCTGTTCCAGCAGTAACCTGACTTCTGTATTTTCTATCTGCGCTTCAGGCATCTGGGTGGCAACTGTTCTTTTCCAGATCAGTGAGTATAACTTCAGCTGCGCGGGTGTGAGCACATCCTTTACGTCTTCGGGTGTAACAAAAATGTTAACGGGACGAATGGCTTCGTGAGCTTCCTGAGCACCTTTGGACTTGGTCTTATACTTTCTGGGAGCGGAAATTTCATAATCCTTACCAAAGTTCTTCAAAATATAATCTTTTATCTGTGCTAATGATTCATCAGCCAGATTGAGAGAATCGGTTCGCATATAGGTTATCAGACCGATACGGCCCTGCTCCAAGTCCACACCTTCATACAGCTGCTGGGCTAAAGACATGGTGTGCGCTACAGCGAAACCGAACTTGCGATGAGCTTCCTGCTGCAAGGTAGAAGTAGTAAAAGGCGCGGCCGGAGACTTTTTGCTAAGCTTTTTATCAACCGCTTTGATAAGAAGCATGGTATCAGCCGGGATTTTACTGTTTATCTGAATAAAATCATCCTTGGTTTTGGTTTCCAACGTCTCAATATTGCCGAAACCATCAGTAAGAATTGCCTTAACAGTATCGATATCGGTTAACTTTACTTTTTTATTTTTGTATTTATCAAGCAATATAGGAAATACCTTATTCTTATTATATTGAGCTGTTCCTTTAACCTTCCAGTATTCTTCAGGTTTGAAATTTCTGATCTCTTCTTCTCGTTCCACCACAAAACGAACAGCAACAGATTGCACTCTGCCGGCGCTCAGCCCTTTCTGAACTTTTTTCCAGAGCAGAGGTGAGAGTTTATAACCGACTAACCTGTCGATAATACGGCGAGCCTGCTGAGCATCTACCAGCTGATCGTCAATTTTTCTGGGATTTTTTATGGATTTCAGTATGGCGTCTTTGGTAATTTCATGAAAAACAATACGTTCGTAATCGTCGTTCTTTAATTTTAATTCATGCAATATATGCCAGGCAATGGCTTCACCTTCGCGGTCTTCGTCGGTGGCCAGCCATACTTTGTCGGATTCTTTGGCTATTTTTTTTAGTTCGGTTACTGTCTTCTGTTTGTCTTTGGATACGATATATGTCGGTTTAAAATCATGTTCAATGTCTACACCCAGATCGTTTTTGGGCAAATCTACCACATGCCCCATAGAAGCTCTTACCGTATAGGAATTATCCAGATATTTGGATATTGTTTTGGCTTTTGCCGGGGACTCTACTATTACCAAATTTTTTGTCATTTTATCTCCTCATGAACCATTGTTCGATTTCATTCTTCTGCCAGGTCTTAACAATCGGTCTGCCATGCGGACAGCTCAGGTTGTTGTCGGTCTTCAGCCAGTCTTTGATCAACTGTACTCTTTCAGCAGGTGTTAAATAGTCACCTGCTTTTATCGCGCTTTTGCAGGCTATCTGCATAAGCATGAGATTATACCTTTTATTTTCATCTTTATCATTATTTTCCGCAAGTATGTCCTGCAAAATGTTTTTTAAAGACTTGTGTGCCAGAAAATGCGGCACGGCCCTGATAATGTATGTGCCTTTTCCAAACTCCTCAATTTTAAAACCGCACTCATGCAACAATAACTTATTTTCCTCAAAACGGGATTGTTCCATAGGGTCCAGAAACACGGTTTCCGGTAAAAGCAGCTCCTGGCTCATGACTTTCATTGTCTTGTCTTTCAGCTTTTCATAAAGAAAACGTTCATGCGCTATATGCTGATCAATCATATATAATTGTTCATCATACCAGAAAACCAGATAGGTCTTGAGAAATTGCAAAACTTCCAGCTGATCCCTGTTAGGCGCAGCGTCATCGGCGTTATCGCCTTCAATAAATTTTTTCAGAATATTGTAAGTTTGGTCCGAATTTTGCATTTCATTTTGTTGCTGTTCAGTACCGAAAAGTTTTTCCATATCAATTCTGGTCATGGGTTTCTGATACATATCCTTTTTCAGATAAGTATGTGGTGAAACGACAATTTTGTTATCATCGTGTTGACCGTCCAGCGGCAGCGAAGTATAGGAATTGTCGGTCAGACCCTTTTCAAAAACTTCCTTGATGGCATTGAATACTGCTCTGTATACGGCGTTTTCCTGAGCGAATTTAACTTCCAGCTTGGCCGGATGAACATTAATGTCTACTTCAGAAGGATCTACCTCTATATGCAAATAACAATACGGGTAACGTTGAGGAGGAAAGATATAAGAAGTGGCGCTACGCAAAGCTTTCATCACCAGATCGCTGTTTACAACTCTTTTATTCACAAAAACAAACTGTTTGTCCCTGTCGATCCTGGTGCAGGACGGTATGGAAATATATCCGGTAATTTTAATATCATTGACCAGATAAGAAATTTTTTTCATGGTTTTAAAAACATCATAAGCAAATACTTCTGAAACCACTTCATCCTGACGGTTATCACCGCTCGTACCAAATACTTTTTTCTGCTCATTGAACAGCTGAAAAGAAATTTGCGGATAAATAAGGGCCAGCGATGAAATGAACTTTAAAATATGCTGGAACTCGGTACGGTCAGCTTTAAGGTACTTTAATCTGGCCGGCACATTATAAAACAAATCTTTAACAATAATAAATGTGCCGTCCGCCAGAGGTAATTTGTTTTTGGCGATTCTTTGTCCGCCTTCGATAATGATCTCGGTACCTTCCTTGTCTTCCGCGCGCTTTGTTTGTAAAGTAAACTTTGAAACTGAAGCGATACTGGGGATTGCTTCACCGCGAAAACCCATGGAGGTAAGGAACGGCAAGTCTTCCACATTATCGATTTTAGATGTGGCATGGCGAATAAAAGCCAGATCAGCGTCTGCTTCATCCATGCCTGTGCCGTCATCAATTACTCTGATATAGGTTTTGCCACCGTTTTGTAGTTCTACACGGATACTTCTCGCCTCAGCGTCCAGAGCGTTCTCAACCAGCTCCTTAACAACCGAATATGGTCTTCCGACCACTTCTCCGGCGGCAATTTTATTAACCGTGTCCTGGTCAAGGACTTTTATTTTACCCATTTTTACCAAGCATTATAGCGGCTTTGATAAAGCCTTCAAATAACGGATGCGGAGCTGCAGGTCTGCTTTTGAACTCCGGATGGTACTGGGTCGCGATAAAATAGGGATGGTCAGGTATCTCGATAACTTCCACCAACCTGTCGTCGGGCGATGTGCCGGAAAGCACAAAACCTTTGGACTCAAATTCATCCCTGAAAGTATTATTAAATTCGTAACGATGACGATGTCTTTCATAAACTACTTCTTTGTCATAAAGTTTACGCAATAATGTATCCTTCTTGATTTTGCAGGGATAAAGGCCTAACCTCATTGTGCCGCCCTTTTCAGAAACGTATTTCTGGTCAGGCATCAGGTCAATCACAGGATATTTGGTGTTTTCATCAAACTCACTGCTGTTAGCTTTGTGCAAACCGAGAATATTTCTCGCAAATTCTATAACAGCTGTCTGCATGCCCAAACATAATCCCAAATAGGGAATTTTATGTTCTCTGGCATATTGAATAGCCCTGATTTTACCCTCTACTCCACGCACACCGAAACCACCGGGTACCACTATTCCCGATACATCGCTGAACAGTTCTTTCAGTTCCTCTTTAGTCTTCTTTTCCAGGGCTTCACTGTCTATCCATTTGATCTCGGCTTTATAATCATGACTGGTGCTGGCGTGATGGATAGATTCAACCACGGAAATATAAGAATCACCAAGACCCACGTATTTGCCGACAATAGCTATGGTTATCGATTCTTTAGCATGGTACATTTTGTTAACCAGCGCTTCCCACATGGTCAGATCGCGCTCTTTGGTTTCCAGATTCAGATAATTTATGACTATGTTATCCAGGTTTTCTTTGGCTACATTCAGCGGCACTTCATAAATTGACTTAACGTTCTTTAACTCTATAACCGCTTCTTTTTCCACATCGCAGAACAAAGATACTTTTTCTTTGATATTATCGTTCAGGCTTTTTTCTGTCCTCAATACTATTATGTCGGGATGGATACCTATGCTTCTTAATTCCTTTACACTGTGCTGAGTAGGTTTGGTCTTAAATTCCTCTGATGATTTGAGATATGGGACCAGTGTTACATGAATATGCAGGGAATTAAAACGTCCCAGCTCTTTTCTGTACTGACGAATGGCTTCCAGAAAGGGCAAGGACTCAATGTCGCCCACCGTACCGCCGATCTCCACTATAATTACATCCCAACTGCCGTCAGCCGACACTCTGCGCATCCGGTCTTTAATTTCATTGGTTATGTGAGGAATAACCTGCACTGTACCTCCCAGGTAATCTCCTCTTCTTTCCTTTTGGATAACAGTGTTATAGATCATACCGGAAGTAACATTATTGATTTT
>JAQURL010000085.1 GCA_028715625.1 Candidatus Margulisiibacteriota bacterium
AGATGACGAGGTTGATAGGCTGGGTGTGTAAGCGCAGTGATGCGTTGAGCTAACCAGTACTAATAGCCCGTGAGGCTTGACCATAAAGTTTATCAAGGTGAAACATGCCGCTTTGTTAGCAATCATATGGGATATGTTCCTATTATGGGAACGTGTCCCGGGTTTAATCGATAATTAATCCCGGCAACCATAACGAAGGGGAAACACCCGATCCCATTCCGAACTCGGAAGTTAAGCCCTTCAGTGCCGATGGTACTGCGGGGGAAACTCCGTGGGAGAGTAGGTCGTTGCCGGGTTTTTTATTTTTAGCGCAATTTTAATTAGAGGGGATACCTTTTGGTGTCCCCTTTTTTTATGCCATAAAAAATCAGGATTAAGAGAGATGGGAAAAGCCCTTATTGCCATTGAAGCAATGGCCCACCTGGGAATAATTAAACTCTATGCGATTGGCGGTGGAGTTGCCGCCACTTATTTTATTATATTAAGCCGATCCTGATTTATCGCCTGGATGTGTCTTTTATCCCGGCGTCCAAAAATATGGCCTGACAGATAGGCTGAGGAAGCTCGAGGAAGGCGGAGGAAATGAATAAATCTGCTGAACGAGTTTTCGAAAAAAAAAGTGAGCGGCGCCGCCAGCTGGCTAAACTGCCCTTCGAGAAAAAGATTGAGACGGTAGTCGAGCTTCAGCAGCTAGCAGCTGAAATACGCCCCGATAAGCGCCACCGGGTCTGGCCAATTTAAGCTTGAAAAACTGGCATTTGCTGGGTTAGGTCAAATACCGGGACTTGACTTCCTTGGCTAAAAGCATAAACTAAAAGTGCCCATAAATGGGTACTATTGGTTTATGATTATGGAAAGAGATCGCTTATCAGTCTTACTCCGTTCTGAGAACACAGTCTTTACTTTTAAGGAACTGTCTTTAATCTGGAAAGAAACCGATGCCAGACTGGTTAAAAAATATGCCTATCGCTATGTAAAGGCCGGTAAGCTTTACCCCATCCGTAAGGGAATTTATGCCAAGGATAAAGACTATGACCGGCTGGAGCTGGCGGTCAAAATATACACCCCGTCTTATGTTAGCCTGGAAACTATCCTGGCCAGAGAGGGCGTGGTCTTCCAGCATTATGATCAGATTTTTGTGGTCAGTTACCTAAGTCGTGAGTTATCCTGCGACGGCCAGACTTATGTTTTTCGGCGAATAAAGGAGCCTATTTTGACCAATTCCCTTGGCCTGGAGACAAAAGATAATTATTACTTTGCCTCCAAAGAAAGAGCTTTCCTGGACACAATATACCTGAACAAAAACTATCACTTCGACAACTTATCCTCCATTAACTGGGACAAATGCTTTGAGATAATTCACATCTATGGCAACCCGGCCATGGAGAAAAGGCTGAATTCCTATTATAAGCTGGCCGCCCATGCTTGATATCAACACCCATAAAACCATCCTGCTTCAAATATTAAAAGATATCTATACAGATACTTCGCTTGGCCCGGTTCTGGGTTTTAAGGGTGGGACTGCTGCCTATCTTTTTTATCGCCTCGGGCGTTTCTCGGTAGATTTAGACTTTGATCTTTTAGACAGTGAGCAGGAATCTTCCGTTTATAAAAAACTCGAGGTGATCCTCGATCAATATGGAGTTATAAAAGAAAAACACCGAAAGCAACATACTTTGTTGTTTGTCCTTTCCTATGATGACCAGGCACAGAACATTAAGATTGAAGTTAATTTAAGAAACTTTGGCTCGAGCTTCCAGCTAAAGAACTATTTGGGCATTCCGATGCTGGTCATGGTCAGAGAAGATATGTTCGCTCACAAACTGGTAGCCATGCTGGAGCGCAAAAAAACAGCCAATCGAGATGTTTACGACGTCTGGCATTTTTTAAAAAACCGCTGGCCGGTAAATAAACAAATCGTTGAGAAACGCACCAGGATGAGTTTTAAAGATTACTTGAGAAAATGCCTGGCATTTGTGGAAAGCCTTAATGACCGGAACATTCTGGCCGGAATGGGTGAGCTTCTGGATGAAAAACAGAAAACCTGGGCAAGGGCTAATTTAAAAAAAGATACTATTTTCCTGCTGAAGATTAGGTTGGAGCAAGAGAGGTAATGGATCTGGTTTTGGCGAGGCAACAGGATTTAGTCAGATAGCCGAGCAAAAAATATTTTCATTTAGCTTTTCTGGCAAGGCAGTAAATAATCCATTGATAGCGAAATTGGTAAATATCAATTTATCTTTTCTTCTGACGTCAATAACGTATTAGACACTCTTTTCTTAATGATTAGTGGATAGGTGCTGATAAACGCATACAAAATCAAATATATAAAGGATCCTAAAAGGGCCAAAACAAAAATGCACATTGACCTGGCAAGTTCGGCCAAAATTGAATCTGATATAGATCCGTTTTCGCCAAATGCCATCAAGGACATATCCAGAAAAAAGTCATAATTATGATAGATACTGCCAATCAGGCCAAACAGAATTAAGCCGAGCCCTATAGCCAGGAGTTGTCTTGATAAAACCTTCAGGGGAGCGAGGAATAAGTCCAGGCATTTGTTAACAGTATCTGAAATGGTGATTATTGAAAGCGAACTAAATTTGGTCAGCTCCTGTTTGATGATTTGTTTTATTGGCTTGAGTTCTTTCATCTTGAGTGTCGGCAGCTTGATTGAGGCGGGATTTAATCTATTCTTTATCAGTTCAGGAAGTAGCTCAAGTGATATCCATTTGCCCAATTTTTTAGCTCTGTTATAGGAAGCTATGATCTTGGGCATAAAGTAAACAAGAGCGAGAATAGTAAATTCTATTATGAAAATAGTTAACTTGGTTAGAACCGGAAGAAAAGTAAACCAATCATTCTCGATAAGGCCGAAGTGCATCTTTTCCCTCCAATATAACTGCAACGAATTATAACAAATAAGGTAAGAGCGTAAAAGTTTTCAAAATAAAAGAGAAGAAGACTATAGTTAATTTTATTCCTGTCAGAACTGCCCTTCGAGAAAAAGATTGAGACGGTAGTCGAGCTTCAGCAGCTAGCAGCTGAAATACGCCCAAATAGACGCCACTGGGTCTGGCCAATTTAAGAGAAAAGCCTGGTAATAAAGCCTGCTCCCGGATAAAAAATCAGGCAGGCCGTTGCCCGGGTCCACCCGTTGATCCGCCCCTACAGACTTAAGTGGCTAAATTGTCTGATTATCCACCAAACCCTTAATTCCGCCCGACGGGTTAATTCGGGAATTGCTGCTTTTGCCAACCTTTTATTTTCTCTGGAACCTTTTTATTTTCTTAGCAACGTTTCCGCCATAATACTCAGCAGTTCATTTTGATAATCACCGTTATATTCCCAGAACATAATTCCGCGAAGCTGTTGATCAATAACGTAATTGCATTTTAATTTAACCGAGACAGCATCATCATAAGATATAAATATCTGGCGAGAATGGCTGTAAAGGTAGGGAGCCTTGGCCACATCATCCCAGTACCTTTTAAAGCCATAATTACCTTCTAATTCCGTCCTGATTGATTTATACGAGGAATCAATCGAGGCTGGCTTGCCAGGCTGAAAAAGACCATTATTTTTACTATCCACTTCTCCCCAGGCCTGGCCATAAAAGGCGGCACCAATGACAATTTTATCTAATGGCACACCGGCTCGAATAAAGTTCTGGACAGCGTGATTCGTTGATATATCCTTTGGTGCATCGGGATTGGTATAAAGACAGGTGTGGTGACCGGTAATGGGGTCGGCCTCAGCCACGCAAAAATCATAGGTCATAAGATTTACAAAGTCGAGATATCTCGCCACCTCCCCCATCTCCGTCGCCTCGACAAACTCATCCGCTGCTCCGGCAGCTACCGTGGTCAGATAGTGCTTCTTGTCTTCTTCTTCATATTTATCCAGTTCCTCTCTTAGAGCTTTTAAGAGTAGCGTATAGTTTTTCTTGTCTTCGGGACGATGCGTATTACCTATACCCGGCAGCCCGGGATATTCCCAATCAATATCAATACCGTCAAGTTTATATTTTCGGACAAACTCTGCCGCTGATCTAGCAAACTTACTTCTTGATTCTTCTGTCAGAGCGGTATCAGAAAAGTTACCAGACCACGTCCAGCCGCCAACGGAAATAAGGACTTTGAGGCGAGGGTTTTCTTTTTTTAAAGAGTTAAGAAGTGCAAAATTCTATTCGTCAGACTCGAATCCCTTTTTGATCACACCATTTTCTATATCAGCAAAGGCGTAATTAATGTGGGTTAATTTTCGAGCAGCTATTTGTTCCGGCTGGATTAAGTTGTTTTCTACAAATACATAGCCAAGGACGACTTTATCTTTTGTGTTATCTTCCACCAGGCTGGTATCTCCGACGCTTTGGCGGCAGGAATTGAACCCAAGAACAGCTGAAAGGCCCATTAATGCTATTAAAAGTTTTTGATAAACGTTATTCATCCCTCTCCTCTCCATTTCTAACAATTTATTGAAATAGCTTACATCTACCAGGCCGCATGAGGAAGCCATTGCTCGTTCCAGCGCCAGTCATGGTCCTCTCCTGTTTCTTCATAAGTTCGATGTCAGCCAATATCTCTAATATCATATAACCAGGCAGTGATTCCATCTGTAATTCCGAGGAAAAGTTTTTTATTCCCATGAATTTAATAACAAATAGGGAGCCCTGCTTTTTCAAGTACCATGCTCAGAAATTTGCCAGCCTCCTTTGCACCTATTCCTACTGTCGGCTGTCCAGCACGTCGCGACCGAACCTCATTATTCAGTATAAGCTCTCTCTCAGAGGCGCCTACCTCTACGTGAGCCAGTATAATGTCTTAACCTGATAGAGTGACCTGTTTGATTTTATAATAAATTTAGTGTATGTGTCGTAATATATATGTGAATATTTCAAAGGGGGTGAGGCTAAAATGGCTGATAAAAGGTTCTTCCAATTTAAGGTTGGTCTGATTTTTTTATTTATTTTCCTCGGCGTCTCTTATGCTCAAGAAATTAAACTCTCGCCTGTGCTGACTATCGGTAAAGACGGTTCAAAGGAACAGGAAATAATCGGGAACATAGCTGATCTGGCTCTTAGTTCCAACTATATTTATATTTTAGACGATAAAATCACACGTATTCAAAAATACACTAAGACTGGTGACTATGTGGCGAGCATCGGGAAAAGAGGTCAAGGGCCAGGGGAATTGGACAATGATCTCCGATCCATCGCCACCGATGAAAAAGGTCATATCATTGTTGGCGGGACAAGAAAAATTTACATCTTTGCTGAAAGCGGGCAATATATTAACTCATTTCCGGTCGATTTCCAGATGAATCATCTAGATGTGGATAAAGATGGTAACATTCTGGCCGTGGGCTTAAAAAAAGACAGGATAATTCAGGTCTATGATCAGCAGGGAAACTATATTTCTTCTTTCGGCGAGCCTTTTGAGGTAGCTTCCAAATTCAGTAAATATAAGAATTTCCCTGTCGCTAAATTGCCATTCAGGGTCTATTGCACGGCCAGTGGC
Source organism: Candidatus Margulisiibacteriota bacterium (assembly GCA_028715625.1). Classification (NCBI taxonomy): domain Bacteria; kingdom Bacillati; phylum Candidatus Margulisiibacteriota; species Candidatus Margulisiibacteriota bacterium. The sequence goes on from JAQURL010000085.1 coordinate 5,520, forward strand.
CGGGTTTGTTTTATTAATCCTTATAAGTTTGAGATCTACGTTTATAAAGATGGCCGGTTAGAAAAAAAGATCGAGCGTCCTTCTGATTATTTCAGGCCTTCTCAGTTGATTGAATTTGCGCGTGGATTTGCCATTATGTCAATGGATTATGCTATTTTCGAGCGCGGGGATTTATTATATGTATCTCTCTTTGACGGGGAAAAAGGAAAATCGCAATTAATACTTATCAGGGACAGTAAGCCCTTGACCAAACTTGAATTAGACCATTTCCCGGTGGCGATGGACGAAGATGGCTATTTATACTCAGTTGTCAGGTCCGATGCGCCTTATGTAGCTAAATATCTGGTTAAATTATCTTCCACTGGTCTTGATTAGTGGAGATTGGCCATGTCCTTTAAAGTCAAAAGTAAAGATATTTATCTCAGGCTAAAGAGGATCAGCGGACTTTTTCTAAGCTCTTTTATTTTAGCTTCTGTTTCGCAGGCTTCCCTGAATGGAAAAGCGGGTAGTACTGATGACCAGCAGCATCCGGTCGTAGTAAATCAAAAAGAGCCAGATCAGTTAAGATATGTCAGAGTCGTGGAGTGCACGAAAGAATTCATGCGGAAAGAGATAATATTTCCTGAGTCAAAGGAAAATGTTGAGATCGCCCTAGACTCAAGTAACAATATCTATGTATTAGACAGAGAATCGGCTTTAATCAAGGTCTTTGATCAAGCCGGTAGTTTAGTCCGGCAGTTTGGGGGAAAAGGCGAAGAAAAGGACAAGATGCTCTTGCCGAAAAATTTGATAATTACCCCTCAAGGTGAAGTGATGATTAGGGACAAGATGAAATTCCTTCTTTATTTTTTTTCGCCTCAAGGGAAATTATTAAGAACGGTTCCTTATAGCCTGGACAATTTAGGAGAGATCAGATTTACGGCCGGTGACGACATTATTGCTGATACACTGGTTGCGGAGGATAGTAAATTTTTCTTTGAACTAGCCAGGTATGATAAAGAGTTGAATTATCTGAAGACGCTGGTCTCGCTGGAGGTAACAGAGGTATTTAATCAGCTTGAGCTTCTCTATTTCGGACACTATATTGGTTGGAAGTTGACCAACGATGAAAAAATAGTCGTCGGGAAAAGTGACCAGTATATATTTTATATTTATGACCTCGAAGGGAATTTGCTCAAGGAAATAAGAAAAGAATATGAGCCGGCCAAAGTAACCTCAGAAGAAAGAGAAAAAGAACTGGACCGAGCCTCTCCCCAGGCTATAGAAAGATTGAAGAAAATGGTTTACCATAAGCCCTTTCGAGATTTTACTATTGACCAGAAGAATCGTCTCATCGTCAGAACCTGGGAGAAAGCGTCGGATGGAAAAGGCCATTATTATGACGTCTTTGACTCTGGTGGATTATTGGCAGGCAGATTTTCAGGGGACTTTTCCATTAAGCTCTGGCTTGACGGGAAATTTATGGCTGTTGAAGATCTGTCTGATGAAAAGTCTGTGCTTAAAATATATAACCTAGACTGGAATTGAGAAGGAAAGAAATGTCTGAACTCAGTCTGGAATTTAATTTGCTCGACAATGCTTTTGATTACGTAGAGAGCGCGATAAAATACAGCAAATGTAAAGATCCCCGTTCCCTGAAGTATGCAGTGTTACACCTTGATGCTTCAATTGAGTTGTTCCTAAAATCGCGATTGGTCAAGGAACACTGGTCACTTATTTTTGAGGATCCGGATAAAGCCAGCCTTCAAGCACTAGAATCGGGCGATTTTGTCTCGGTTGATTTAAAATCGGCTTTGAATCGGCTGGAAAGAATAGCTGATATCCGAATAAACAAAAGCCTGTCTAACAGCATTGTATCTTTGAGGAATTATCGTAACAGGATCCAGCATTATGCAATAAAAGTAAATGCAGACGCAATAAAATCATTGTTAGGTTTTATCTATAATTTTGTTATTGATTTTTGTCAAAAAGAATTAAATCAGGATATAAAAGAGTTCCAAAAGACTTTTGACGAAATCAAAGAAGAATTGCTCGCAATTCAGGAATTTGTGACGGCAAGAGTGAAATCTCTTCAGGATAAACTAAAGGAGGTAGATAGTGATAAAGTTTTTTGGTGCCCGGATTGCAACCAGGACACATTGGTTACAGGAAATAACGAGGATCCAGAGTGTTTGTTTTGTGGAGAAAAAAAGAACGCCGGGGCCGTGGCATTCTTGATATCAATGGGCAAGATAAAGACATGTCCAAACTGTGGGCGGGAAACTTTTGCTCTCAGAGAAATTGAGGAAAAAGGATTTCGTTACTACTGTGTGTATTGTGGCTTGTCTGGTTATTGGGAAGAATGTGCAACGTGCGGAAGACTTTTCTCTGCTGATTCAGGCTCGTTATTTTGTCCGGATTGCCTGGATAAAATAAAGAAAAAGTATGAATAATTCCTCGCGGTGACAGCACACCTTTGTCCAACCTTACATGGGCTTCGTGATTTTGGCAAACTTAACTTCACTGAATATTAAGGTTTTCTCTTGGTCTTAAAGTGGATACTGAGGCGACCCTCATAGTCTGGTTAGAAAGATGCCTCAGCTCGGGAAGCAGTTGAAGTGACATCCATTTGCCCATTTTTTAACTCTTTTCTAGAAGGCTATAACCATTGGTATAAGGTAAACAAGAACAATAATAGAAAGGTCAATTATCAAAATGGCTAATCCGATTAAGGCCAGGAGGTAATCAAGCCAACCGTCTCCTGGAGAAGGCTGAATTGTATCTTATCCAGGCAATATAAGTTCAAAAAATTATAAAAAATAAGGTAGGGCGCAAAAGTTTTTAAAATGGGAGAGAAAAAAGCTATAGTTATTTCGGTCCTGTCAGAACTACTTTTGAAGAAAAAGAATAAGATCGTGTCTAAGCTTCAGCAGCTAGCAGCTGAAATCCGCCCTGCTAAGCGCCGCCTAGTCTGGCCCCTTTAAGCCTGAAAAGTTAGCCATTGCCTTTTGTCAGCCGGATATTTTATAATAAAAATGCAGAGTGGAAACGGAAAAGCTGGCCTGAGGTTATATCAAGCCAGCTAAATTATAGGCCGTAAAATGAAAGCTAGATTTTACGCCCCTGCCTTTGTCACTCCATCCTTAATCTTATCGTTTATCTTGTTTAATGCTGCTGGCTGCAGGCAGCAGGAATCAGCCTGGAGAGGCAGCATAAAAGATGAGAAAGGCATAACAGTTGTCAGAAATCCTGCGCAGCCAATATATAGAAAAGACATAATTTATTTTGAAGAAGAGCTTCAGATTGGCTCAGCCGATAAATCAGACAAATATATTTTTTCAAGTATCGATGGTCTCGATGTAGATGATAACGGCCATATTTATGTTCTGGACAGCCGGGCGGCAGAGGTCAAAGTCTTCAGCCAGGACGGCGAATATTTAAGAAGCATAGGAGGGAGAGGGCAGGGGCCGGGTGAAATGCAAAGACCTCTCTTCCTTCAAATCACAGCTGATAATGAACTTGTTGTCCAGGATTACGCCACCCAGCATTTTTTATATTTTTCTCTTGATGGACGATTTCTCAGGCAGAAAGCTAACTGGAAAACAGAACATCCCGCTCAGCTGGTCAAAATAGATGAGCAAGGAAATCTTATAGGGTTAGAAATATTAGGACCTCCTCCGATGGGCGGAAAGGTTTTGAGGAAGTATAATTCAAATTTCGAGCCGCCAATTACACTGGCTGAACAGCCTCAAGATTTAACCGCCAGGACAGAATATAACATCCTCAGGCCGACGTTTTATTTTGATGTTTTTGCCAACGATAATATTATCTTAGGCCATTCTGAAAAATATGAGCTCGATATTCTTAATCCCGAGGGGAAACTTATAAAGAAAATCCTGAAAAAACACAGACGCATGCGTATTCGGAATGACGATAAAGATTTCTATAGGGAAAGATATGAAAGTTTCATTAAAATTGGCGGGAAGCTAAAGTTTCCCGATAGTTTTCCGTGTTTTAGTGATATAGCCGTTGATGATAAGGGCAGGATATTTGTTAAGACCTTTGAAAGAAAAAGGAACAAAAAAGACACGTTTTATTTTGATCTTTTTGATGAAGAGGGGAAGTATCTGGCTAAAATGCCGATAGTTATTAGCTTGAATCGAGACTCTGTGTGGAAAAACGGTAAGCTTTACACGGTAGAA
>JAQURL010000086.1:0-6962 GCA_028715625.1 Candidatus Margulisiibacteriota bacterium
CTGGTTTTTATTCACCGGAATATCGAAATATTGATTGGTCCCGGAAGCGTTGTATAAAAACCAGGCTGATATATCTTTTACTTCCTGAGAAAGACTGATGAGTTTTTCCAGAATATCATCGCCAACCTGGATTTCCGTGCCTTTATTCTTTATATTACTTAATATTGTTTGAATCGCGGTTACATCTTTTTCAATTAAATCCGCGCAATAGGGCGAACCAATATTTGTTCCGGCAAATACTGAATAACTTAAACCGGTAGCATCATTTAGAAATTGCGTATCATTTTTTGTAAAGGCGGTTTGCAGAGACTGCTGATAAAGCTCAAACCCGGCGTTATAGGACTGGGCTTCTATGGCCCGACGTTTGAGCCAGTCGGTTTTGGCATAGATCTTGCTTTGAATATCCGAAACGTCAGCGCCTATTTCGTCCGGTATAAAGTAATTGTACATGCGCTCCACACCATCTTTTGTTTTCACTTCTGCATACAATTGGTCGGTTTCCGAATCATACTTTGTCCAGATATTTTCATTGGCATATTTGCCGATCAAGGAATTGATATCCAGTTCCTTGGAATTAACCCCGAAAACACTAGCCATGGCATCTGTATATCTACGCCTGGACTCCAGCATGAGCATGCTCAGATAAAAAATGTCCTTTTCCGACCAAATAGAGGTATCGTCAACATTGATACCGCTGCGGGCAATCTCATAAATATTCGGGATATAATCTTCGGTTGAACCGTTCAGATCAAGGTTAATTTTGACTTTATTAATGAAATTCTGGAAATCATTATTGGAACCGTCAATAATTGCTTTGATCTGATCATCAGTGTATTGACTCTTTAATTTGTTATAAGTAATTTTATCATCATCTGCCAGATACAGATTGTTACTCCCTGAAAAATTAAAAAGAGAGCCCTGCATAAACTGCTGATAAATACTGCTATAGTCAACAACAGGGGATGTTACGCCCAGTTTGTACAAATAGTCATTCTGGTACTGTCCTACGGTTAACGCAGTGTTGGTTAGATTAACATTACCGGAAAAAGTTTGCGGCTGCCAATTGTAGCTGGTATCGTTATCCGCGAAACCGTCGCCGTTCATGTCCACTATAAAGTCGCCCTTGGCACCTTCATAGCTGGCCGCTGTATGCTGCATATCCACAATAGTGGGATGAAAGTTTACTCCTTCTTTAAAATATTTGGCTTCGCTTTGTCCGGCCAAATTACCTATAATCGGCACCACAACTGCATCCGTACCTGTGTAATTGGTTGTCGATGCATTACTATCTGTAGATTTCTCATCTTTTCTTTTATAGGAAAATACATATTTTCTGCTATCACTACTTTTATTTTTTAAAGACAATTCGCGGCCGTCAGCATTACCCAAGGCCAGAGCCCCATCATAGGGAACGCCCATAATCCCGGTAAATCTGGCTGCACCGATTGTAGAAGTGCCCGACATAGTCTGCAGTATAATTTGTCCATTAGCATCTGTGCCCAGGATTTCATTTTGCAGTTGACTATCCAACCCCTTCCAGAGGCCGTTATCGGTATCCTCAAAAACTTCCTTATTATATACTGAATCAGCGTATTTTTTTGAATCTGCAAATTTGCCTATCAGATCTTTGGCTTCATAATGGTTGGTAAGAGTATCGGTGACATTACGAGGCAGGAACTTCATAACCTCATTGAGGAAGTTTATCTTGGTATCCAGCCAGAGAGAAGCATCCTGTGTCGGTTTGTCGCGTCGGAAAGCAGGAACGTTCCATTTGTAATACTTTTGCTCTTTTGCCAGTAAAGGGATCGGTGATTGCGGCTCTGCATAGGGTAGTTCGGCCATCTTGTTCTGAGTCTCCTTGTGAATAAGCTAAAGCGGGAACAAATACATGTCCCCGCCCGGCTTATTTCTATTCTAATTATTAGTCTATAGTTATTGAGCCACGCTTCTGGTGAAATCCTGACGGGCTTTGCTGATAACATCACCCGGAGCCTTGGCTGCGGCCTGAATACCGGACAAGCTGTCTTTCATGGTTTGCAGCTGTGTTTGAATAGTCAACAATGTTCCCGGACTTTCCATCAAGTCATTTACATTGCTCCATTTCATGTCCGCATTGGCTAAAGTGGTTGTTGAACCATCTGCTCCCACACCTAAATCAAATTGGAAATCGGTGTCCTTCGGCAGGGTTATTGTACCCAGAGATGATCCGTCTGTGCCCATAACAGTAAGCACTCCATCAGATTGTTTTACAGTAACATCCTGATCCTTATACTTATCTTTATAATATTCCAGCGCGTCATGAGCCTCCTTATTTAATTTCATCTGTGCTTGCAAATCTGAATTGGCGGTTTTATCAGCCAATATTTGCAACCCATCCCATCCTTCGCCTGTAGACATGGCTGTAACTACATTCAGGATGTCCTGGAACCGTTTATTTAATACCTGAGCGATCAAATAAACAGCTTTTTCCAGACGGCTCATCTTGCTGGTATCCCCAAGATTGAGTTCTTTTCCCGGTTCTGTTGCCTGATTGATCCTTACCATCTCATCTTTTAAAAGTCCTATTTCAGTTGCATCTAAACCGCCAGAACCGTTCAGTGTAACATAATCGTTATCAAATTTTTTTGATTCATCGAACTTTGATAATGTAATCTGCCCATCGTTATTTACAGTAAATTGAACTCCGTCCAGTGTAAAAGTCAAACAACTTGTTACGCCGGAACCGTCGATAGAGATATCTCCAGCTTTCAGGTCTGAAGCTCCCTTTATCCCTGTATTTTTTAATATCTCAATTAAATCATCTTTATCTCCCTCAGTAAACGCTGACGAATGATCCATAATTACATTATTATTATTATTGCTGTTTGTTATTGCTCCTTCACCAAAACTCCAACTCATATTAATTCCCCCTTTATTTTTTGGCCCGCCTACGTCCGCCTGATGCAGACTTCGGCGCGGCGAACTTTTCACTTTTCACTTTTCACTATCTTCGATCTTCACCTCCTGTTTTTCATTATTTTTTATATCTATACTATCGCTATTTATCCTCAAAAATTTGTATCGATAAAAATTGATGCTTTTAAAATAATTTTTCTACCCTCTGCTTGGCGATATCTGTATGTTGGCTTTTATCACCGGCTACACCCTCCCCTTTTTGACCAGCTTTTTGTGTTTTTAACTTATCCATTTTTTTCTGGTTTTCTTTAATCCTTTTATACTCTTCTTCGTCCAGCATGGGAAAACCCTTTTTGACTAAAGCATCAGCCACAACCGCGTTGTTCAGCTTCAATCTCAAAAAAAATATCGGATGAATGGTAAACTTATTAGCTTCATACTCAAAAAGTATCTCCTGCCTTACCATGCTCCGCACTACTGCCATGGCAAAATACCTTTTATAGATACGCGGGCTATTGACAAATATCTCGCCAACAAACTCGTCGTAATAATATAATTCCTGTACTCCGTCTTTATTGAGTTTGATATCAAATATATATGTGCCTTCCTGCACCTGTGATGATAAAAGACCATAGGTAAGTTTGGTAACACGCTTCACATCGTCTTCACTGATCTTGAATTTCAACTGAATTTTATCAGTGCCCAACCGGGTAAACACACCATCTTTAAATTTCAAGTTCTCTTTGGGCAGATTGATAAATTCCTTATTGGCAACTTTGTTAAATTCTCCCTGTTCTTTCTGTATATCTATAAACTGATTTTCCATAGCGCTGTCCAGGTCCGGCAGTTCATCTACATTAAAAAAAGATTCGTCTTTGAGCTTGCTTTTATCCAGAGCAGGTAAATTAAACATTTTTTCCCCCTTTTTTTACCAAAATGGATTTTATCTATTTATAAACTGACTATTCCCTATTTCTTTGAACTTCAAACATATTTTATTTACTTTGTGATCGGCAGGGTTGTCTTAAGATGTCATCCTCTGGCTCGACCAGAGGATCCAGGCATGCTGTATCCTGTGAAAACTGGATCCCCGATCCAGTCGGGGATGACAATGGAAATTTCTATGGTCTGTCGCTGGCCAAATAATCCGAGACTTTTAAAAGAGACAAAATATCTTTTCCTTTATTGCAATAGAAATCCAGGCCCAGCCAGGCCCAGTTTTGTTTGTAATAATCCTTGGGATCATTACCCCAATAACCGCGGATATTATACATATCATCCAGTTTTTCCAGAACAATCTCCGAATTTTCTTTATCTTCCAGAGCTGTAAAATAGGCCAGATATACCCCATAGGTCGAAGGATATTCGTATTGCAGACCTCGAATAGTCATATTGCGGCCGTCTATGCCATAACCACCTGTTAATTTTTTTTCATTGGTTAATTTATCTGTAAGAAAATCATAGGTTTTATCTTTCATAACACTGGCTACATTCATATTTGGATATAAAGCATAGGTAAGCCCAAGAAAATACCAGGTTCTGAAAGCGTCCCAACTGGACAGGTAGTCATCCACTTTGCCATCCCTGGCCCAGGGTAAATCTATAAAATTATTATCAGTATCCAGCATGCACCAGTCCGGGACAAGCGCGCCGTTACCCTTAAATTCTTCTCCTGACTGGTTGCGAAGGGTAATAGATTTACTTTTTTGAATATCAGCCAACGCGTCTCTGAACAAATCCTGCCAGGGATGATTAAGGTCTAACTGCGCAAAGGTATGATACAAAAACGGCATATAATAAGAAATGTTGATCCAGGGGTCGCCCTTATCATTGGAAAACAGATGATAGTTTTTTTCTACCATGGTCTTACTGATTCCCAGAAAGCGAACTTCGTCGAGGGCAAAATAATCGTCATCGGGCTGGAACATGATATTTTTTACAGCGTTCCAGCGAAAATTTGTGTCTTTATTCTTCTGGAAAAAAATAACTACTTCCTGCAAATGATCATAATAAGGATAACGTTTTTCTATAGTAATTTTCTGCCCTTCCACGTCTTCCAGTATAAGTTTTACTCCCTGGTTATCTTTAGTGAAAAAACTTACTCCCTCAAAAGCGGACATATCCACTTTTCCCAGATATTTACCTACCCCGTACCAGTCTGCATCCTGTGTCTGAATACTTAAAAAAGCGTTGTTATTCTCTTTTTCCAGGTTCTTTAGCAAGCGTCCTTTTTTATCATAAAAAGCAAACCATTTTTCCATGGCTCCGGGATTGTTGAAATCTTCTATATAACCCGGGCTCCTGCTGGATACACATTTTTCCCAGATATCGTTGATTATATTTTTGGCATAACCCATATAGTTATAATCACCTGCCCTGCTGCCCCATTTGTTATGGGCCATAATCAGAGCTCCGGCAATAAGCTGGTCACCGTCCGGCGCCACATCCAGGCCGTTGCGCCAGCCGTTCTCGGTCATACTTTCTTCCGGCACAAAGATGACGCCACCCATATTGGTCTTCTTGATATTGGGAGTATAACGCCAGGCAAATAAATAATCTTTTTTCCATTCGGGCATTGGTTCCCAGCGGCTTTTCTCCCAGTTAAAAACATGGTAAATATTTTTACGCATAAGGTTCTTTAAAGACCAAATCCAGACATTATCAAAAGTATCTCTGTCATTGGAAAGCACAGCCCGAAACAATACATAGGAAACAGATTCGGAAAAAGTAAGGTCCTTTCCGTAACTGCCATTACTTATATTGTCATAGTCGGTATCAGCCAGAGGACGGCCGGTTTTTTCTATCTTGTTCTTTTTGTAATAATTCCAGCTGGATTTGAGTATCTGCTGATAGTCCGCAAATACAAAGGTTAATAAAAGCAAAAATATTACCAATTTTTTCATGTATTCTTTTTCCCTACCCATTACTACTTATTCCTTATTCCGGATTTTTCTAAACATGCCGGTTTTTGAATACTTTTTCGCCTCTCTCCTGTCCGCCTAAGACGGACATCCTCTCTCCGCTCGCGGAGAAAGGATAAATATACTCTATACCGATGAGTTTACCCTCTCCACTTGTGGAGAGGGTGGGCATGAGCAAAGCGAATGACCGGGTGAGGCGGGGTGAGATGGAATTATAGAGGCGGTGGAAAGAGAAATTAAGCCTATTTGCTTTTTTGAGGTGTATTGTTTGAAGATAAATCAGAAGAACTTATATTTTCCTGTATTGTTTTTAAAGCTGTATCATTTAAAGCTTTATCGTATTCAGCGGCTTCCTGATTATGGCTAATAACTTCATTGGCCAGCGCCATACGCAGCGCCCCGTCCACACTGCACCCTTGCCCCCAATAACTCTTCAGATAGTTTTGTATCAAACTTGGCTGTGATTCCAGAAAATCATTGAAAATGGTGTTAAACGCTGTGCTGTTATCAATATGTTGTTCCATGTTTTCTTCTTCGGCTGCCGGCAAACCGGGTTTAAACTTCTCAGTTAAACCTTCTAATGAGAGCGTTTCACTATCCGGTCCAGAACCAACGGACTGATTTGGCGGATTGATATTTTCGATGACAGACATTTAATTTCTCCTTCATTCCCATTTAATTATCACACTTCGTCCATTCGACAGGCTCATGGCAGGCTGAGCCCAGTGTGACGGTCATGCTTCGTCAAGCTCAGCATGACTTGCATAATAAATATCACCCGTTTTGACTTGAAAAATGTATGCATTTTTTCTGTTTTATAAACAAATATGTTTAAAAAGCGCCTGATTGCGGCATATTAAGACTAAAATTAAAGGAGGTTGCAGATTGCATATTCATATTTTAAAAGAACGTTATAAAAATAAGAAAATGAGCCGCTGGCCTTTTGGCAATTTCTTTACAAAAAAGATAGATTATCTGGAAAGAGCCTCAAAGAATATTATTTTATTTTTATACGGGCCTAACCGCTAAAGGTTTATTTAGTATCCTGCAGGCTTTTTGAATTTTTGCTTTGCTTTTTCTTCCGGGCGCGAGTTCCAGACCGCTATTCATGTCCAAACCAAAAGTGTGCAACGTTTGAATGGCTTT
>JAQURL010000086.1:7062-9547 GCA_028715625.1 Candidatus Margulisiibacteriota bacterium
GGCAGATTCGATTCGTTGTTTATCTAATCTCTGTTTCTCAATTATTATTTCCTGCCATTTCTGAAATAAAGCTTTTTCTGCCAACTCATCATTTTTTGTAATATATTTAATAATATCTCCCATAATAGCAGTCATTTTCTGTTGAAAATCATTCATTTTTTCAAAAATAGTATTACTTAGCTGAAATACTTGTTCCATGGGTACATTTGTATTGCCACCGGTTTCATTTAATACAAAATTACAATATTGTTCCATTTCATTTAGAGCCTGGTCCATGTATGTAAGTGAATCAGATATATTATGCAGCATTTCAGCGCTTTTATCTAAATAGTCCATAGCATTGGCATTATTTTTGAATTGAGCTTTTAAGTTTTTATTTTCTTTTTCCAGCTTTCCATATTGTTCACGAAGTGTAGCTACTTTAGTTTTAGAATTATTTATCTCTTTGCTAATTCTTTGGAACTCACTCCAATCTTTGCTATTCGCGGCTTTTATTAACATGATGTTCAATTGTTGCAGTTTTGAAATTTCATTTATCGTTTGCTTATTCAAATTTTTAACATTTTCAGAATGTCCTTCACAAATTGCAGTTCCTATAACTTTTAACATTGTTTCTATTTGAGGAATAGTTTCTTTGTAACTCTTTATCGTTTTCAATAATTCAGCTCTTTCGCCTTCTTTTAGGCTCTTATCATTCTTAATAACTTCCTCCAGTTTGGTTAATTCTTCGGGTAATTTTTTATAATAATCAATATAAGTGAGCAATTCCCTGCTTAACTGATTTCTTCCTTCAAGTGTCTTAACCTTGGTCGGCAATTCTTGGTGTGTAGTTTCTAATGCCTTACCCATTCTTTGGGATTCTGCCAATTTTTTAATGGTCAATTGTTTACTTTTAGTCACTGCCACCTCTGAAAAATTTTCTACTTTTGAGGTTCCGGTTGGGGTCCCATTCCTTTCACCCAAAATGCCCCAAAACTCATCCAGACTATAAGCCCAGCTTTCTTTACGATATTCTTTAAAGAGTTTTAATGCCTGTGTTACTTCCTCTCTTATGTCCTGCGGTAAAAGGTCCACTTCTTTTTCGCTGCTGATATATTTTTGCAGCTCTTCCATCTGCTTAATCGGTATAAAAGTCAGCCACTGGCCGATTTGATAATCAAGAGCTTTAACATGCTGCCGCATAGCAGTTATGATACTTTTTTGCTTTTCATTAATTCCATTACTGTTTTGCAATTCAACAATCTTATCTTGAGTTTGCTGAAGTTTGATTAACAATTGCTCCATAACTTTCAATTGTTCCTCAACCTTCTGTGGGTTTTTGCCATACTTTACTTCCTTATCATATTTTTGATATAAATCATATAAGTCATCGATAACTTTGATTTTAGTCCCTGAAAAATTTTCTTTAAGAGCTTTAATGGTTTGTTCAATTTTGCCAAAATCATACTTTTGGAATTTATCTATATCGATAGATTTCTGAAGGTATTCATAAACATTTTTTGCGTCCCTGTATCTGGGTGCCTGACCATCCTTTAGTTCCGCGTCTTGCCCGATTGCCTTAAACACATGATTTGCCGTGTCCTGGTCCTTGTTGCCGTTTTCTATTAACATGTTGCTGACACCCCAATAAAAATAACTGATTACGCTAGCGTATTTTGTTTTATCCAGTTCTTTAATTTGCGTTCTGATATTTTCAAATTCATCGATGAACCTCTTGCCCTCCAGCCGGGATAAGTTGAAAATAGCTTTATTCATGTCATCTGCAAGCTTTTGTGTGTCCGCGACAGGACTTCTTTGTTCTACGCCAGCCACAGACGTTTTCTTTTCTATCTGAATTTTTAAGTCGTCTTTGAAAATTATAACTACCTTGTTATCCACTATCTTTAATGTCGCCTCATTTTTTAAAAGGCCGGCAACACCTTTTAAAAATTCTTTATTAAATTTAAAATCACTCGAATGGATCAATTCGGCCAGTTTTTTTATACTGTTGCCATTTGAGTTCATTTCCAACAGTAATCCCAACAACTTTTTTTCTTTGATATCTCCACTGTTTTCATCAACACTTATGTCCATACTAATTCCGTTTTTCAAAAATAACCGCATCTTACCTTCAGCCTGTAAGTATGTTACATCCCGGATTTCCAAAAGATCGTTAAGCGTCGCGCCTAGTTTTGAAAGATCTTCATAATCAATCTTCGCATTTTCGTTCAAATCGATCTTTTTAAAATCAATTTTGGATATCAAAGAGGCAGCCTGAGAATCGCTCATACCCATTTCTTTTAAAACGTTCTTCAATTGCGTTTTTACTTCAGCTATATTTTTATCAACGTCAATCTTCCGATTAGCGCCGGATATGGTTATACCAAAGTTTGTGATTTCAAACTGCCCCATTAACTTATTTCCCCCCGCAAACAAAATGTGCCTGTATAATACAGGTACAAAGACGCTCTAAACACCAACAGTTTTATAATTTCTATTCCAGTTT
>JAQURL010000087.1 GCA_028715625.1 Candidatus Margulisiibacteriota bacterium
TATTTTTATTCTTTTGTATTTGATCTTTAAGGATACCGATATATTCTTCTTTATCTTTTAAAAAACTCAGTTTATCATTTAATTTGGCCTGTTTTGTCATTAAGTGTTCTTTTCTTTCCCTGATATCCTTTAAAAAATTAACATTGGTAGTGATCATGGTTTCAAAAAAATACATGTCGTTCAGGTACTCAGGCAATTCTTCCACATTAAATAAATCCTCAATAAAATTGGTATTTCCCAGACGATAATATTGGTCAAACTTTTTTGACAGACTGCCCAGAGCTTCATCAAATTTTACTTTCTCTTTTTGAATCTCCAGTTGCATATTGGTTATTTCTACCTTGGTCAGAGAAATCTGTCCGTTAACTTTTATCTGATTTTTATTTTGTTTATCCAGGTCTGATTCAATTATTTTTAAAGAATTTTGAATAACTTGTGCTTTTTTTTCAGTCTGGCTGAGATTGATACGTTGCTGTTCCATCTGCTTGTTAATAGTTTCCAGCTCTTTTTTCTTCTGACTGATAATATCGTCATTACCGCTATTGGCGGCGTATAAAAAAGATATAAGAATAACACTCAGAACTGTCAGTCTCATTAATGTAAAACCTTTTTTCTTTTAGTCCTTTGAAAACTTATTGCGAACCTGTGAGCCTCATCCCGGACCTGTTGTAAAAATTGCAAACCGGGATGTCTTTTTTCTAATTTTACTCCATCCTTAAATTTCGGCAAGTAAAGCGTTTCCTCTTTTTTGGCTAACGACAAAATATCCCGGTCTTTTATTTTCAACTCGTCTAACGCGGATAAAGCAGCGTTCAACTGGCTTATCCCGCCATCAATAAGGACTAAATCGGGCCTTTGCCCCAGAGGCGTACTGCGAAAAAACCTGGAAACAACTTCGCGGATAGACGCATAATCATCGCTGTCTTCCACTGTCCTGATATTGTATTTTCTGTAATTATCTTTAACAGGCAGCCCGTTTTTAAAATAAACCATTGCTCCTACAATATTTGTACCGCCCAGATGAGAAATATCAATACCGATAACGGAATTGGGAGTTTTTTTCAAATCAAGCTCTTTTTTAAGCCGGCGGGCCACATCTGCATAAGAAATTTCATTTTTTATTTCCAGCTTTCTCTTTAATGTAAAATAAGCGTTATGCTTGAGCATTTCCATGATAGTCTGATGATAACTTTCCCGGGCTATGACCACGCGAACCTTTTGGCTTTTATAGTATTGAATAAAACTTTTATCCTCAACAGGAACATCCAGTACTATTTCATTAGGATAATCCGTATAAAGTGTATAAAACCTGTTAACACAATTCTTAATCAGTTCTTCCCTGTCCAGGACAAAATCGTTTTCCACATCAAAGCTGAAATTCTGAATTAAACAACCTTCTTTTACTCTGAATACCTGAAAGATAGATTGATCGTCATAGGAAAGCATACCAAAAAAATCGATATTTTTCTTGCTGTCGATATTCTCCATGCTCTGTTTTTCCTTGAGCATCCGGATTGCCTCAATCTGATCCCTGTACTTTACAGCTTCCTCATAATTCTGTTCACGGCTGGACTGCCGCATTCTTTCCTCCAGAATGAGGATGAGCCTGTTATACCGACCTTCCAGCAATAAGGTTATTTCCTTTACTTTGTCTTTGTACTGCTCGTAGGATATGGCTTTAATACATGGAGCTGTGCAGGAACCGATATGATAATACAAACAGGGGACTTTCTTTTTATGATAATTCTTACAACGTCTCAAACCGAAATGGTCACGAATTATATCCAGCAGATGATTTACCTGCACATGGGACACATAGGGACCGAAATACAGAGCATTGTCCTTTTCGCGAATTCTGGTCTTTATTACCCGGGGATAATCATCATCAAGTTCTATTTTCAGATAGGGATAGGTTTTGCTGTCTTTTAAGCGGGTATTATAACGCGGATAACACTTTTTTATGTACTGGTTTTCCAGAATATAAGCTTCTGTATCATTTTGTGTAATAATTACATCAATGTCTGTTATTCTTTGCAACAAACGCTCGATTTTCGGCATTTGCTCACGATTAAAGTAGCTGGTTACTCGTCTCTTCAGATTTTTGGCTTTGCCAACATAAAGGATTGTGCCCTCAGCATCCTTCATCAGATAAATGCCGGGCGATTGAGGAATAGTGCTGATTTCAATCAAAGAAGTCGGGGCTCTTTAATTATCAGATTGTTCTTCGGTTTTTTCTTCAGCTTTTTCTTCGGATTTCTCTTCTGATTTTTTTCTTTTAGTTCTTGGTTTTTTTGCTTCCTGCGGAGCCTCTTCAGCTTCAGCTTCTGCTGCTTCTACTTCTATATCAGCATCTTCCTCTATGGCCTTTGCCTTTGCCGCTTTTGCTCTTACAGGCTTTGCCACTTCCTCTTCATCTTCTTCTATTTTTTCCACTTTAACAATTACAGGAATAACCACGTCAACACCTGTATATAATTTAATTTTGGCTGAATACTGACCTGCGGTCTTGATATGAGTATTCAGTGCAACCTTTTTCTTGCTTATCTCCAGCCCTGTTTTTTCTTTAATCTGCTCAACAATCTGCTCTGTTGTAATACTACCGAAAATATGGCCTGTAATACCGGCTTTAGCTGTAAATTCACAAGATATTTTTTTAATCTGTTCAGCCTGGGTCTGATGTTCTTTACGTTCTTTTTCAATTTTTCTATTTTGCTGCGCAAGCGCGTTTTTCATAACCGACAAATTGCTTTCAGAAGCAACCAACGCTTTTTTATTCGGCAACAAATAGTTTTTCGCAAAACCTTTTTTAACAGTGACAACAGTTCCTTTGTCTCCTAATTTAACATCATCTTCAAGTAATATTACTTTCATTTATTTAACCTCCGATATTCAGGGATTTCTCAAAATTCCCTTTTTACAATTTATAAATTTTTATCGACAGACTAATCAAGAACAGTCGGAACAAGCCCGATAATCCTGGCTTTTTTTATCGCTCTGGCCAGAGACCTTTGATGTTTGGGACATAGTCCGGTAAGTCTGCGCGGGCCGATTTTGCCCCGGTCTGTCATATTTCTTTTTAAAATATTTGTATCTTTATAATCAATACCTTCCATATTAGCCGCGCACATAGCGCATGGTTTTCTTTTTATTCTTCTAAATTTAACCTGTCGATTGTTATTATTACCTGAATCTCTCTTGTCTCTGCTCAAATTCGGCCTCCTTTATTTTATTGTTTTATTTGATTAAAAAGGAATTTCATCGTCACCGGCTGATTCTTTGGGACTATTGTCCGCTGCTACATCACCGGCTTCAGTAGTTTTCCTTGATAAAATCTGCACATTATCAGCCAGTACTTCGGCTGTCATTCTTGTTTTACCTTCCTTTTCGTAGGAATCAACCTGCAAACGGCCTTCAACTGCTACTGTTTTACCTTTGGTTAAATACTCACCGGCAAATTCAGCCAGCTTTCTCCAGGTCAGTATCCTGATAAAATCAGCTTCCTGGTTATCCGCAGATTTAAATCTGCGGTTGACCGCGATTGTAAAACGGGTTACAGGAATACCTGCTGTTGTAAACCTCATTTCCGGATCACGTGTTAAATTGCCTATCAAAAACACCTTATTATACATATCTCTTACCTCTTACCCCTTATCTCTTTTCACTTATCCCTAAAAAGGAATATCATCCTCGGTTGTTTCTTCTTTAACTTCTTCTTTGGTTTCAGCTTTATGCGCGCCTGCATTTTTACCGGTCATGGGCGCGGTGTAATTAGCCACTACTTCAGTAATCCAGGTACGATCGCCGGCTTTATCATCCATGGTACGCACTTGTATGCGTCCTTCCACCAATACCAGCATATTTTTTTTGAAATCGTTGGCATCTTGTTCGGCGAGCTTGCCCCAGCTCACTATATTAATAATATCGGTTTTATTGTTCTGGGCAAACGGCCTGTCTACCTCCAATGCGTATTTGGTTAGAGAAGTACCTTCTGTAGTTACCCTGATTTCCGGGTCTGCTGTAAGTTTTCCTATCAATACAATTTTATTTAATGAACTCATAATCCTTATGCAGCCTTAACTTCCTCTGTTTTTACCTCAACAACTCTGGATATCATATGACGAATAATAGAATCGTCAATTTTCATGGCATAATTTAACTTCTCAATATTATGTTTGTCGTCAACAAAATTAATCAGGACATAGTAAGCATCCAGTAATTTTTTGAACTTGGCGAACTTGACCATTACTTCTCTTTCGCCCCATTTTTCCGCGCCCACGAACTGGCCGTTATTCTCATTAATAAATTTTTCATACTTTTTTAAAAGTTCGTCAATTTTTTCATCAGAAAGTTCAGGTTTTATTAAAATTATCGCTTCATATTTCATGTAATTACTCCTTGGTATAAATATAATCTGCTTCTTTAAAGAAAGAGCAAACGTGATTATAGCATACCTTTTTTTGGCTGGATAGAGTGCTCCTAACCGAGAATCCACAGAACCGGACCTCATCACTAATCATACTGGTAATAAGCAGCGCAAGCTCCTTCGCTGGAAACCATGCAAGCGCCTACCGGAGAGGCCGGTGTGCAGACTTTTCCGAACAGTTTACATTTTTTTGGGGTAATGAGACCTTTTAAAACATCACCGCATACACAACCTTTATTATAAACCGTCTTTTCCGCCTTTACATCAATGTTAACTTCCACGTCAAACTCTTTGAACTCCGGCTTCATTTTCAAGCCGCTATTCTTGATAATGCCAAGCCCTCTCCACAAGTCGTCCCCGGGCTGAAAAACTTCGTTCATTATTTGCCGGGCCAGCAAATTACCTTCGGGCTTCACAGCTCTTTTATATTGAATTTCCACAGCAGGTTTGCCGGCTTCAAACTGCTTAACCAGCATAAGTATTGTCTGCAGGAGATCTACAGGCTCGAAACCTGAAACCACACAACCCACTTTGAATTTCCTGGGGAAAGGCTCATATATGCCGGCACCTGTAATTGTAGACACATGTCCGGGACAGATATAGCCATCTATTTTTACACCCTCATTGATTAAAGCTTCCATAGCCGGAGGCATAAGCTTGTGCGCGCTGTATACATAATAGTTTTTTACTTTTTCTGCCCTGGCCTGTTCTATAGATGCGGCCACGGTTGGAGCAGTGGTCTCAAATCCAATTCCCAGAAAAATAATTTTCTTCCCGGGATTTTCCTGGGCCAGAGATACAGCATCAGAGGGAGTATAAACCATGCGGATATCACTGCCCTGTGCTTTTTCTCCGGCCAGAGTTGAACTTGAGCCGGGAACACGCATCAGGTCCCCGAAGGTAGTTATAATAACATCCTTTACTCTGCTGAAAGCAATAGCGGTATCTATATATTTCTGATCAGTTACACAAACCGGACAACCCGGACCGGACAATAGTGTAATATTTTCAGGCAGAAGACTTTTCAGGCCAAACTTATGAATAGCCATGGTGTGACCGCCACAAATTTCCATGAGCCTTACAGGTTTTTTGGAAACCGTTTTTATCTCGTTTATAAGCGTTTGAACTAATTGTTGATTGCGAAATTCATCAATATATTTCATGCCGCCTCACCCTGTCGCTTCCGCGACATCCCTCTCCACTGGTGGAGAAGGAAAAATCGTAAAATTATTAAAAAATAAACAAGCTAGCTAGAACATATTTTTCATTCTATCATTTCTCTGATCAGATTAAGTGTTTCCCTGGCTTCCGCAGGATCAATTTTCTCTATAGCATACCCGGAATGCAGCAAAACAAAATCGCCGACTTTGACCTTTTTCATAAGGTCAAGCCTGATATTAACTTTGGTCCCGCCCACACTGGCAACAGCTTTTTTTTCTTCAATACTTATTATTTCAGCCGGAATACTAAGACACATATGCGCAGTATTATACTCATGTTGCTTATGATTGTGAAACTATTTTTAAGGTAGCACAGTTACTATTTTAAAAAGGCAACCCGTCATCTTTATCCTCCCCGAACAACCTTTCCACGCCTGCTGCAAAAAGCAGTATCGGTGATAGCAAAAGCGTAATAGGATCTTTCCAAATAGATTTGAATAAGTAAGAAAAAGTCTTTCTGTCAGTAGGAACTTTATAGCCTTTAGCATAATTTTTACGCCAATTGTTCATGATTGTAAAACTATCGGAGTTGGCGGTAACTATATCGTTAGGCTCAGATAGATCAACCAGGATGTTTTCATTACCGTTATAATATCTAGTATGTAAAGATATGGTTATCTTCTGATAATTATTTCTTTCCGCGTCCTTCAGCAATTCCATGATCAACCTGTCCGGGATCAATAATTTTTGATAACGTTCTTTGTCCATCTCCAGATTAGCACGAACTTCAGGCTTATCAATTTTTGTTATAAATCTGTGCAACACCAAAATGTCAGGTCTGGCCAGTATTGTAAATACCTTTTCATGCCCTTTGATTTTCAGCTCCAGTTCATAAGAATTCCCCCCTCTCCAGATCAGCTCCTCTCTTTCGATTTCAATACCATAATGCTTGCCGCTCTCCCCCAATAAAATTGTATTTTGAACTTCTGTTGTTTTAAAAATTTGAGATGATTCTGATCTCGCCATTATTCCAAGTTCCTGCAGATACTTAACAATTTTCCCGAAAGTAACCTCAGTATTGCTCGAAAAATTTTGCAGGCATTGCCAGAGACCGATTTTATTTGCCGCGATATTTCCTCCAGACGGCTTTTTATCCGTAGCAAGAAATTGTAACTCCGGCAAAATGGCGAAAACTTCACGCAATCCTTTTCCACCTTGCAGCATATGAACATTTGCCATCAATTCATTGAGGTTGTCTTTAATTTCGGGAAGTAATACTTTCCCATCGTAAATATCTCTTAACAGAGAGAAAAGTTTTCCCTGTTCTTTAGAAAAGGTTGGTTTAGTTCTCAATTGATTAATCGCTAATATTTTATTCATTTTATAATTTACAGACCTGAATCCGCAGGTTTATCTAGCATGCCATGAAAAAAAATCATAATTGGGTTCCTGGTAATTTTATATCCTTTTTTGTAATTTTTACGCCAATTGGACAAAATTCGTACTTTTGTATGTTCAGTGAGCGTGGCTTCTTTCGGATTATGTAAATTAACAAATATATTATTACTTTCAATATTAATATAAATTTCCCGATAACCCTTTTGCCTGGCAAAGGAAACTAACTCGAATATAAATTGATCCGGGACCAATAAATTTATATAATAATCTTTATCTGTTTCCAGCTTATCACGATATTTTTGATCAACTTTGGCGAGAAATTTATGCAGGACCATAATATTGGGTTTACTCCAAATCAAAAAAGGGTCCTGGTGATCTTTGATTTTTATTATCAAACCCAGACCTTTTTTTTCTCCCAGGGATGTTATGTCTTCCTTAACTACTTTGATGCCATATTTGTTGTAGGTATTTAATAAAACAACATCATTAGCTACAGGGTTATGGCTTGTTGTATCTTGAATTTTTTCATCGGGTTTAATTTCTATTATTCCCAGTTCCTGAAGATACTTAATAATTTTTCCGAAAGCAACATCAATATTGTTCGAAAAATTCTGCAGGCATTGCCAAAGACCGACTTTATTGGGCTCTATATTTTCAGTAGGTTTTGAGCCATTTACTAAGTATTGCAAGCCTTCAATGCGACCAAATACCTCTTTCAATCCCTTGCCGCTTTTTTGGGAATAAATTACAGCCATCAATTCTTTGAGCCTGATTTCTTCCTCTGTGGAAATCATTTTTCTCCCCGAAATATTTGTTAGCAAATAAAGCAAGAACTCCTGTTCTATAGACAAACTCTTCTTTTTATTCGGGTTGTTAATTGCCAATATTTTATTCATTTGCATAGTGATACATTTTTTACAAAAGCAAAATTTCTTACATCAATGTATCGTTTGCCGAATTATTAAGTTTCAGTTAGTTTTGCTCAGAAGATTTTTGCCGGAAAAAGTTTATATTCCGGCTGCGCCAATCGCTATCTGCCCCAGAGCAATCCCGCCGTCATTGGTTGGAACAAGCTCATGACTATATACTTCAAACTTTTCTTTTTTTAACCCTATTTCCGTATTTTCGAGCAGGTATCTGTTTTGGAAACAACCTCCGGAGAGAACTATCTTGTTTATAGCGGTATCTCTTCTTATTTTTTTTGCAACTTTAATTATCATTTTGATAACAGTATTGTGAAACTTCAGAGAAATAAAAGCATTTTCCACACCTCTCTGCAAATCTTCAACTATAGCTTTTATCATAGGCCTTAAATCGATTGTATTTCCAAGTTGATACGAATAAACTTCACCGATTCTCCCTCCTCTTCCTTCCTCCTTCTCCCTTCTTCCTTCTTCCTTCATCCTTCCTCCCTCAGAGCCCCGAGCCTGATTCATCTCAGCCTCAAGCAACATAGCCGCTTCCGCCTCGTACCTGGATTCCAGACAAATACCGAGAAGCGCTGACACAGCATCAAAAAGCCTGCCCATGCTGGAAGTAAGCGGACAATTAATGTTTTTATCCATCATGGTCAAAATAGCATCTATTTTCTGCATTTTTATTTTGTTAACTACAGGAATATTCAGTTTTAAGAAGTCTTTTCCGTAACTATGATAAAGATAAGCCACCGCCATGCGCCACGGTTCTTTTATGGCCAGCTCGCCGCCGGGCGTCTGCACATAATCAAGATGAGCCAACCTTTCAAATCCTTGCAAATCAGCAGTCAAAAACTCTCCGCCCCAAATATTACCGTCTGCTCCCAGCCCTGTTCCGTCCAGGCTGATACCTATGACATTTTCCCGCAAACCATGTTCTGCCAGGCAGGATGCTATGTGCGCATAATGATGCTGCACGGCTAAAGCTGGTAATTTGATACTATTGGCATATTCGGTGGACAAATAGTCAGGGTGCAGGTCATGAATTACCCGTGCCGGCTTTACCCGAAATAGTCTTAAAAATCTTTGCAGTGATTCCTTGAAAAAATCAAAAGTTTCATTATTTTTCAGGTCTCCTATATACTGGCTCAAGATAATTTCGTTGCCTTTACCGACAGCGAAACAATTTTTCTGTTCAGCTCCAACAGCGATCAAACCTTCAACATTCATCCCATTAAGCGTTACCACAGAAGGAGCATAACC
>JAQURL010000088.1 GCA_028715625.1 Candidatus Margulisiibacteriota bacterium
TAATTTATTATTCATAGTTCATATATCGAAGTAAAAAGTATAAGTTTTCAGTTATTTTTTATCTGGCTTTTGCTATCAAATTTAAAAGTGTTTTCACATAAACTATAGCGCGCTGCTGATTGATAAATCCGGGACTGGTAGCAATTGTTACTGCTTTGGCTGCGCTGCAAAGAGATGCGACCTCTTGTAGTTTTAGCAAAATTTTTATCGGAATAATACCCTGCAAAACCTGCATTTTTTCTTGTACGCTCATTGTTTTTTCCAAAGGAATTAAAAAATCGATATCAACATCGACCAAATCAGCGGATTTTGATATTGCCTTCAAACTTACTGCCATTTTTTTGTCAGGATGATGAACACACCCCCATTCGGCCCTGTTATCTGCAATTTTATCCAGATACAACCACTGCCATTTATTTTTATCCACAAAAGTCTTTTCATTGGAAAATCCGAATAAAGGATGGTACTGCCAGGAGCCTATTTCCGTTGTCTTTAAAAAATATTCCAGTTTTTTATTTATATCTTCGGTTTCCAGCAACTGCTTTAAAGAGAATTCATAATTAATATTCAAATCCTCGTGGTGATCAATATGCAGCATACTGCAATTCATATCCAGTACCCTGTTGATAAACTGATAAATAATAAATGGCAAAGCAAAATTGTGATTATCCATAACCAGGATGGGAAGACCTTTGATATTGAGAAGTACATTATTTTTTAACCCGCAAGTCCAGCTTTGATATTGAACAAGTTCAAACTGACACCTAGTCCTGACATAGGAAAAATCACTTTTGTCCCGCATAAAATCGTGATATAGGCTCATTACAAAATAATTTCCTACTTTTATGTCATTAACGCTTCCCGCCAGCCAAAAATTTTTTCTGAACCGCATAATAATACTTGTGAGTTGTTCTTTAACAGTTAATGTGGGATCAGCAATAAAATCAAACATCGAAGGATAAAAATCTGCTGATGCTGAAAAATCTTCCGCCCGTATTTTATTCGCACCTAATAAAGATAAAATTTTAGTTTGCATATCAACTCTTTATCAATTTATCGGATTAATTGGAAAAAAATTTAAGAAATGTGGGAATCTGCCAAGATTCTTTCGATAATTATTTAGTTTTCAAGGAGGACTTATGAAATTAAAAATAACCGCACAGACACATACTATCGATGCAGCACATTTCTTTTACTTTCTGGACTCAGCTTATTCGAATCAATCATGCAACATTACATTACTGAAGTTGAAAATCAAAAATAATTTATTATCAGGTAATCAGCTGACACACATATTGACGGACGATCAGATACTAAGCGAAGATTTGAAGGCAACTGCTTTTCAGGCTCTTGCTCCTCAGCTTATGACCGATATGTCTCTGGCCGGACAACTGGCCTATAAAATACTAAATAATATAGATTGTCTGAACCAGAGCTTCTGGCTTGAACTGCATGATCTGGAAATTGAAACCGACAAAGACTGCCCCGGACTGCACCTGATCAATAACATCATATTTTTCTTTACTCCTGTAAACTATCTGGAAAAAGGCACTACCGAACGTAAAGATCGAGGTAATTATCTGTGGCAGGATATTTTTGAAAGTGGACATACAAACATGGCGCTGGCCATATGCAGGGCCCTTCATCAACAACTCCTGAAAGCCGAGTACAGAACAAATAACGAAAGGTCCAAAGCTCTTTTCGATCTTTTGGACAGAGCCGTCAGGAACAACATCCTGCCTGTACATTATCTTGTAAACCTGAATATCGGTACCGGGGAGATAAACAGATATCACGGTATTTATATTGAAGCTTATATAAAACTATATTTTCATGTACGAGGAATAATAAAAAGCGACTCCACAAAGAAAGAAAAACAGCAAAACATTGACACTCTATTTACGGAAATAGTGAACGAATGCAAAGAGCATAAAGGCGATATAAGAGCCCTGGAAAAAGGCAGAGACCTGCTTGAACTTACGGTAAGATCAGGCTTGCTTGGCACAACTAATCTGCACAAACTTAATCTGGGAATATTTCAGGCTGATAAAAATACTTTGGATGAACATGGAAAAGATACCGAGCTGCTCATAGCTCTGAATAATTTTCTGGAAAACTTATAACGAAGCTTTGCTTAACATTTCCAGCGCTTTTTCTATCTGTTGTTTGACATGGTCCGGTAAACCTTTAATATCCAATGAAAGAAAGCCTCTTATAATAATCTGTTTAGCTTCTTCTTCAGATATGCCTCGCGCCATCAAATAATTCAGTTCATCCTGTGAAATCTTGCCGATGGCTGCTTCGTGGGTAAGTTCGGCATCCATGGAGTCCGATTCAAGCTCAGGCACCGCATGCAGTTTACATTTGTCTTTCAGCATCAGCGCAGAACACTCTATATGGCCTTTGGTGGCTTTGGCTGTACTCTTGATATGGGCAGGCATAATTATTGTCCCTCCGGCTGATACATTCCGGCTGATAATCTCCACTTTGGAATTTTCACCTTCCAGAATGCCGCGACTACCTACATTATAATTAGCCCCTTCCGGTGCGAAAATCATAGAATTAAAGTGCGCGATTGCATTTTCGCCTATATAGGCAGTGGGATAGGATTTCATCATCTTTACTGCTTCAAAAGTTACATAATTGGAAATAAAAACCGAATCTTTTTCCTGTTTGATAACTGTAACAGGATAGACTTCTGTATCCGGGTTCCAGTCGTGTATCATAGTATAGCTGAGCGTTGCGCCTTTACCCACATACATTTCCGTTACTGCCAGATGTTTGTTCCGTTTGGTACCGCTGGATACAGTACAACCCGTAACTATATGCAGTTCAGCGTCATCTTCAACTATAAATAAATTGTGAATCTTCTGCTCCAGCTCATTTTGATTGATTAGAAAACAGGTCCTGAGCGGAACAGTATTTTTTGTACCTTTGGGCGCCAGGATAAAAATCCCGTTTTCCATTTCGCCGGCCGCGACTGCTGCGGTAATTTCATTCCTGTCTTTGGCAACCAGCTGCCAGTATTTCTTTCTATACTGCGGATATTTTTTTAACCCTGCCGCGATTGGCAGATAGATGATTCCTTCTGTCTGCGAAGGATGAACGTGCGGCTGCATGTTTTCTATAAGCAGATCACTTTTCTCCGCAATATCTTTGATGTTTTTTTTCAGTCCTTTTTTATTTATTTCTGACATATTCTTTCCTTCTAGCTATAACATTTCGCACAAATTTTGAACCCGTTTTTCTGGATGTTGTGAAACATTTCCTGAGGATTGCCTTTACAGCGCAGCTCGCCATCCAGCATGATATAACCGCGATCGGCAGATAAATAATCCAGAATATATCCTGTATGAGTGATAATCAACGCGCTTTTATGTCTGTCACGAATTTTATCACCCTGAACCAGTTCTCTGGTAACCTTGCCGATAATTTTCATATTCTCCACATCAACTCCCGACTCCGGCTCGTCAAACATAACGAAATCAGGTTGCTGGATTACCAACTGTAATAATTCGCTGCGTTTACGCTCACCTCCGGAAAACCCGACATTAATGTCTCTTGGCAATAACCCTTCAGCATCCAGTCTATCCACGTAACGTTTGTGTGTTTCATAATTTTCAGGATTTATACGCTTCAGAAGCATATCCAACCGAAGCCCCTTAATCATCGGGGGGGTTTGAAATAACATACCCATACCCAGTTGTGATCTTTCATCTACAGGCAATTTGGTAATATCCTTACCCTTTAAAAATATCTTGCCTTTTTTAATCTTATACTGCGGATAACCAAGAACGGTAAGCAACAAAGATGATTTACCAGACCCGTTTGGTCCGAAAAGAATATGGGTTTCGCCAACCGGGATATGAAGGTTAATATTTTTTAAAACAATTTTTTCCTGAATTTGAACCGTAAGATTTTCTATTTTTAACATAAAAGAAACCTAGTCCAGTTTTTCTATAAATTGTTTAAGTTCATCAATATTCATTTTATTTTTCGGCACAACAACTGGTGTTGGATTTTCGGGTTTATTCTGGGTTTTGTCCGTTCCCATGCTTTCTTTTTTATCTTCTTCCAGGCCCACTGGATCTGCGACTTTAATTTTTTCTTTGGGCACAATTTCTTTATTCAGGGTAACTTTTTGTCCTGAAATTGTCCCCATCGCAGGCTCTGTTTTGTTTTTTTTCAGCTGACCTGCCAGACTATTATCATTATAAAGTGCGCCAAGGTAAAGGCTGTTCTTTTCTTTGGTAACAAGCAATTTTATACTGTAATTGTTATCTATCAACCACTCACTATAAAGTTTGCCGTCATTTGTCGGTTGCCCGTATAAACTTATCATTACTTTTTTTACAGAATTGTATTTATTAAGAACAATTTCATCTTTGGCCGGCTTAATTTTAAATATTACTTCTCCATGAAAAAAACTGTCCTGCATAAAATAAAAGAATAAAGTTGCAGGTTCATTGCAGAAACTATCATTAAAATAATAAACGCCATCATCCGGCCAGGATTTAATGTCATCTTTTTTAGCTGCATATAATTGATTGAACTGACTGAGGGTGGACCCGAATTTCAAATCCTTGAAAACAACAACTATTTTTTTTACTGGGGGTTTGTAATATTCCCAGGTATAATCGGATTTTAGAACAACCTTTTTACCGTTCTTAAGCTCTATGGTCTGATCTTTTTCTTCGGCCCATCCTATACCCAGTAACAGCAGAATAGAAATTAATATCTTCAAAATATTTTTCATCAATTAACCCTTATAGTGACTTATAAATATAAATACTTTATTAATTTTTTTCAAGTATTTCCGGCGTGCCATTCTTTCAGTTCAGCCTGATAATGCCGTCCGTATTGATTCCAGATACTCACAAACAGTGAGGCAATCACCGGGCCGATCAAAAACCCGAGTATACCCAGCCAGGCTATGCCGCCTAAAGTAGAAACCAGAACAATAGCCGGATGAAGCCCGCTGCGTTTACCGATCAGGGTTGGCTTTAAATAATGCTGAGTAAGCGATGTGCCCGCATGCGCCAGAAAAAATAAAGCGACTCCCTCTACCAGATGTCCGGTAGCTATGAGGAAAACAATAACGGGGAAAATAATTCCATGGACCCCGATGATCGGAACAATGGACATAAACATCATAAATACAGCCCAGAAAATAGGAGAAGGGATTTTGAACAAGGCAAATAGCAAGCCGCCATATGTTCCCTCAATAATTCCTATAATGACCGTGCCTATAAGGGTAGCATCTGTTATTTTAACAAATTCACTGAACAGTTCACGCTCATCTTTATCCCTTAAGGGAGATAGCCGCTGAATGGTTTTTAAAAAAATATCAATATCCATTAATAAAAAGAAGGTTACAATAAGGGTAACAAGTGTATGCAAGAAAAGAAGCGAAGCGTCAAAAAACATTCTTTTAAGCACTATAATTATCCAATCGGTTAGAGCAGTAAAAATATGAGTTAATTGTTGATGGACCTGAAGCTTCTTCAAAATATCAATAAAAGCATCCATAAACGGATACTGCTGCTGCAGCTGATTTATTCTTTCTACAGAAAACACATTTTGCATGCCCGGCCATTGCTCTTTAATAACAAAATACATATTCACTGTCTCTTTTGATAGCAATATACCTACCGTTATCGCCGGTATCACTATTATTAAAATAGTAATTATTACTGATATCAAGGAAGCGATCGGCAAGGAAACTTTAAGTTTTTTATGCATCCATCTGGTAGGTTTGTAAAAAAGCTGGGTAAGTATAAAAGCAAGGAATATGTCAACGATAAAAGAGGAAATAAGCTTAAAAAAAGCAATTGATAAAATAAACAAAAGCAAAAAGAAAAACCAGTCAGGAAGATTAAACTTTTCTTTCATTGCTCAATATTATCTCACTTTTAGTTTGATTATGTCCATGTTGAGTCTGATGCCAAGTTGCAATCAACCGGATAATTTTACCGGCAGCGTCCTCAGCATGCATCACTCCTCCAGCCTTTGGCTGGGCTGCTTCGTCTTTGTCGTCGAATTCTCCAGCTGATGTCCGCCTTGGTTATTTTATATTTGCTGTTGATATGGCCACTAAAGTAAATGCAAAATATATTTATCTAATAATATGTTGATGTTACAATTATGATAACTCATTGGGGAGGATTCTTTTTTGCTGAATGTTTTAAAAAAGCAGGTTATTGCTTCCAATCCTGACATTAATATTGTCTACCCTTCGTCCGGCGTTCTTTTGTCCGAAATAGATGCCCTTATTAACACCAAGAACAAATTGAAAGAAGAGGTACAAAAACTGCTTATCCATAAAGACAAGGTTTATGACGATATCAAGCATCTGGCCGGGCTCAAACGTGCGGAAATAAAACGTAAAAAAGATCTTCTGAAAAATATAGATCTTTTACAGACGAAATATTATGATCTGCTGAAAAGTTTATCAGCTCCTGAAGAAATTAAAAATCGTTCCTTTATGAGTGTTTTGGAAAATTTGGGACAATCCTTAACGAAAACAAAGACTAAAGAACCTGAAGTAATAACCTCTCCTGAAGATAAGACCCTGGAAAATGAGAAAATAGAATTATTAAAGGAAATTGAAGAGTTAAAAAAAGAAAACCAGTACCTGTTACAAAAAAAACAACACACCAGTCAAATCATGGAGCAGGAAATTGCCGTGAAAAAAGAAAAATTGCAGTCAGAATTAAACAAAATTAAAGAAAATACACAGATATACTGCAATTTCTTAAAGAAACAGGCACAAAACGATATGGCCGCAAAAAAAACGGAAATTGAAAAAGAACTGGCATTTATGCAGAAACAAAAAGAATATCTGTCAAAAAATATAATGGAACTTACCAAGAAATATATGGATATAAAAAGAACACAACCCGTTGAAGTGAAACCCAAAATATCTACACCTTCCTTCGGTACAACCAAAGCAGCGATAATATCGGATATAGACAAAGCTTGGAACCAGGCTAAACTGGACCTGAAAACAGCATACAAAACAACTCCGGAAATTTTAAAAAGTCCTTATCGTTCCTTGCCCTGATCTGTTTAACGATTTTTAAGCAAATTTTCAACCAAGAAAAAGTCTGACAAATCATCAATGTCGACGGATCGTTCCGCCGGCATAATATAAGCATATGTTTCCGGACCTAAAAAAGATTTAACGTTTAATATATAGTCCGGTGAAGCAATATACAGCGCACCGTTAAGCTGATAATACACAGGAAGATCCTGCCTGTTTTTATTTTTTATTTCAGGCCTGATAAAATCTCTCATATTCAAATCTGAAGGCAGTGTATTGGCCCAAAGCGGATGATGGTGAGCTTCACAAACCGACACCAGAGCCTTCGCGGAAGAATTTAAAAAAAATTGTTGAATCAGGTCATCGATATCTTCTACAGATCTTAATGGTGAAGTAGGTTGCAATAATATTAACGCGTCATAATTCTTGTCATTCTCCTTTAACCAGTTAAGGGTATGTAGTGCCACATCTGTCCCGGTGGCACTGTCAGTAGCCAGCTCCTGCGGCCGCACAAACGGCACATCCGCTTTGTATTGCCTGGCTGTATCAGCAATCTTTTCATCATCAGTGGAAACTATTACACGGTCAATATATTTGCTGTCTAAAGCCGCATCAATGGTCCAGGCAATAAGAGGTTTACCGGCCAGAGACCGGATATTTTTACCGGGCAGGCCCTTGCTGCCTCCGCGCGCCGGTATTAAAGCTACTATTGATTTGTTATTGTACATTACCCCTCCGTCCGCCTACGTTCCACTTCGGCGGGACACCTCCCCTTTTTAAGGGGAGGAAACTCTTCCACCATCTATTTCCCGGCGCAATGAGCGCCGGGGTGATGTACCACCTACCTCAGCAAGCTTAACTTATCCATGGCCTTCTTATATTCTTCCCACTGGCCTATATCCACATATTCATTTTCGTTCACAGGATAAGTAATCACTTTCTGCCCGTTATTAATCAGGCACTGCATAAGGTCGGTCATATGAAATACCTGTTTATCCGGAATATACTGCAAGACATCCGGCTCCAACACATATATTCCCGTATTTATAGTAAAAGAATATTCGGGCTTTTCTTTAATTTCCGTAACAAATCCGCCTTCCTTAAAATAAATAATACCATAAGGTATCTTGTAATGCTGGATGGAAGAAAGCACGGTTAATTTTGCCTCCTGCTCCTTATGCAGCCTTAATACATCCTCATAATTGGCTTTAACCAGCACATCACAATTGGAAACGATAAAAGTATTTTTTATTTTATCCTGCAATAATTTTAAACAACCGGCAGTACCATAAAAATCTTCTTCCCAGATATATTCAATATCATATTTTTTATCGCAATGATTAAAATAAGCTTCAATCATTTCTCCCCGAAAATTGAGGGTTACAAAAAATTTACTTAAACCCGCTTTGGAAAATTCTTCCATGATTATCTCTAATATAGGAGTATCCCCCACGGGCACCAGGGGTTTGGGAAGAATCTTGGTAAAAGGCTCCATCCGTGTACCCTTGCCGCCGGCCATAACCACAACCGGAACATCCAGTTCGGTTTTCTTTACCGGGATGAAGAGAGCAGGATTAAATAATCTGTCCCTGGTAATGATGTCTATGACTATATTGCTGTCATCGAGTAAAGGCAGCAAATCTATCTTGTTTTCAATAATAAGTATTTTGGCTATATCAACCGTAAAATAAGCCGCCTTTAAGGTTACGGGTGAATTATTATAAACATCCTGTATAGTGTTTTCCAGCTGATTTCCCTTTAACAGATAGCGGCGGACATCACCGTCGGTCATGGTGCCTTTTAAACGTTTTTCATTATCAACAACCAGCAGTACTCTGGTTATCCCCAGATCAATTTTTTTTAAGGCTTCTTTTATATGGGCATTTTCATTGATCAGATAGTTGTCCAGATTTACTTCTTTATCCATCCATGTCCCCTCTTAATTACAGCATACCGAGCAATTTATTTATAAAATTCCAGGATACTTTCAGCTACCCTGCGCATATCATTTATATTATATCTGGAATCTATAGGTATAGATATAATTCTCGGAAAAAGTTCATGCGTCAACCCCGGTA
>JAQURL010000089.1 GCA_028715625.1 Candidatus Margulisiibacteriota bacterium
TCAGTCGGTTACGCCCTAACGGGCTCACCCGTCCGGCTGTCTGCTTCCGCATCCAGCCGACCTGGCTTGCCTCGGCGAAGCTACGAGCAACGCGAGAGCGTAGACGGGACTTTCCGTTAATTCCAACTTTCCATTTTTTAATCTGTTTCCCCTGTGATTTTTTGCCCAACATTACAACTAACAACAAACACCCGGCAGGGATTAAAATTACCTATCGACTTAAAGACTTACTGAATAACTGACAACTAAACCCGGGGTACGCGCGCGAAGCCCGTCTTCTTCCGCCAAAGGCGGATACGCCGCGGCAAGCAAACAAACAACAACCCGCCCAGCCGCACCTGACGGCGCGGCTGACCTGGACTGTCCGTTGGTTACAAACTTTCCGTTTTCTGAGTTACACCCACCATGCGTTTTCTGACCAATCACGATGACTTACCAACCATCATTTCTTAATGAATTTTCCCGACAAGCTATACGTCTTTGCAATCCGCCCGGCCCGCTGGCGCGGGCCGACCTGGACTGTCCGTTGGCCCCATTCTTTCCGTTTTCTTATGCGCTATGCCTGCCAGCTTTCCAGCTTCTGACATGCTTTTGCCCTGTGCCTTCCCCGGCCAGCCCTGAGTTGAGTCGAGTTTTGGCCAGAGCTGAGGGGAAAAATTTTCATTTAATAAATTATATTTTATTGAGTTACACCTTTAATAATCTCATAATTTATTTCATAGCCTTTGGCTAAATCTATATTTATAGGAGGATATCATGTTTGAGAAAAAAAATCTTAGCCCGATAGTTGTGGATTTGTATATACGTGTTTCAACAGACAGACAGGCAAATGAAGGTGATTCGCTCATTGAACAGGAAGAAGAACTGAGAAGATTTTGTGAGTTCCGTAAATTCAAAATCAAAAACATTTTGATCGAGCGGGGAAAATCAGCGAGTAACACCAACAGGCCAGAATATCAGAAATTGCTGGCAGATATTAAAGAACAGAGAATTAACGCTGTAGTGGTCAAAAAGTTGGATCGACTCTCCCGATCTCTTCTCGACTTTGAGCAGTTTTCAAAACTTACCCAGGAAAAGGATGTAGACTTTATTTCCCTCAAGGAAAATTTTGACACAACTAACGCTATGGGCAAAGCCATGCTTCGAATTGCCTTAGTCTTTGCCCAGCTCGAACGGGAACAAACATCTGAACGCGTCATTGATGTTATGATCCATAGAGCCAGCCAAGGCTTTTATAACGGGGGGCGAAGACCTTACGGATATGCAAACATCAACAAGGAACTCAGTCCGCACCCCAAAGAAAAGAAAATCGTTGAAATACTCTTTACAAAATTTCTAGAAACAAGATCAACAACCCAAACGGCTGATTTTTTGAACAGTAACGGATACCGTGATGGCAGTAACCATCAATTTGATGCAAGGCAGATTAATTCAATATTAAGAAATCCCCTTTATACAGGAAAGTTAAGGTGGAGTAATCACATATATGATGGGCTCCATCAACCGATTATTTCAGAAACCCAATTTCAACGTGTCCAAGAACTATTTAAACGAGGTAAAATTTTTTTAAGAGTTACTAAATCCAATGCGGCCCTGGCTGGACTTTTATATTGTGGTTCATGTGAATCGCGCATGAGCCCAACATTTTCTTACAATCCACTGAGAAAGAAATATTATTATTACCATTGCAATAAAAGCAAGAATCAGGAAGAAAGATATCATGCCGAGGGCTATTTTATTTCCTTCATAAAGATTGAAACGCAAGTAAAAAATGCTCTTTTATCATTAGCACAGGATAGTCAGTATCGATTGCTTGAAAACCGAATATTGAAATATAATCAAAAAATCGAAGAAGAAATCCAGAATATAGACTTTAGAAGCATCGAACTTAAGGCCCAACTAAAGGCTTTCTCTGAAAAAAAAGAATATTATCTTGATTCATTGATCTCTAGTCCCTTTCTGTCTTCTGAACGTGAAATGATTCAGGCCAAAATCAAGGATTTGGAATTGCAAGAGATAGCCTGTAAAACGGATATTGATAAACAAGATTTTCTTCAAAATGAGAAGTACGACGAAAAAATTAAAATGATTGAATTTAAGAAAAAACTAATCGCTTTCAAATTGGAGTATCTGAATTTTTCTTCTCTTCAGTTTAAGGAATATCTGCGAGAAATATTGAGCGCTATATTATATTACCCAGACAAATTGGTTATGCGGTTTAAACTTTTGCCCTGGGACGTGGAGGTAGAAAAAGGCGGATTATATTAACATCTTTGTAATCCTTCTTAATCCGTTTTATAATAGATACTCTATGGAAGATTATCTTTCCAAGGTAGAAATCAAGGCTCTTTTAAAAGCTGTTACTAATACCCGGGACTATGCCATAACCACTCTACTACTGACCACAGGTATTTCGCGAGGGGAACTTTGCGCTTTAACTACTGATAATATTAATCTTGAAAAAGAAATTCTTACTGTTCTCGGCAATAAACCTCGAACAATCCCCATCAATCCGCAGGCCAAAGACGCTGTTGCCCGCTGGCTTTCAGAACGACCGGCCGCAAAAACTGACATACTTTTTCTAACCAACAAAGGAACTTTGCAGGGATTATCTCCACGCTCCGTGGATCATCTGCTCAGAAAAGGCGGACAGGAAGCAGGTATAAATGTTCCTGTTACTACACAACTTTTAAGAAGCACTTATGCTGTAAACCTTTTTCAGGATGGGGCCACAGTCAAACAGGCTTCGGAATTATTAGGAATTTCCGACTACAATACGTTACATAAATATCAAAAACTGGCTGATGGTCAGGAAACAGTCGCAGCGGAAACCCAGAGTACAAAAGAACAACCGGTTTCCCAGGTGGAAACCAGGCCCAAGATAAATCAGATTATATCCGATGTTTTTCCGGTAAAACCAAAGCCCGTGAAAAAACTCAGCAATTTGCAAATTGAACTCCGACCTGACCCGGCTGAGGTTATTTTTGGCCGCGACCATCTTATCAAAGAAATCAGGGCAATGCTGAATAAAGGCCAGTCTGTTTTATTGGAAGGCAAATTCGGCGTGGGGAAAACCCATATTCTCAAGCACATGGCACATATATTAAATATTGATAAAGTCCCCTCTTCTAGCAAGAGAGGGGATTTAGGAGTGAGTTATTTTGAAAGTCCGGCGCAGACTAAAACTATTCTGCATGAACTCTGTGAAAAGTTAGGAGCAACTGAGTTCAAATCTACTACCCAGGTCCAGGAACTGCTGGATTATGCCCTGCGCAATAAAGACCATAAGGCTCCGGTTCTGATAATTGATAATCTCGACAAAATCCGTGCAGGAGATATTGAGGT
The DNA here is from genome assembly GCA_028715625.1 of Candidatus Margulisiibacteriota bacterium. Taxonomy (NCBI): domain Bacteria; kingdom Bacillati; phylum Candidatus Margulisiibacteriota; species Candidatus Margulisiibacteriota bacterium. The sequence continues at coordinate 3,346 of JAQURL010000089.1, forward strand.
CCTGATAAAAATTGTGGAAAATTTTACCGTTTTGAGCGCTACAGAGGAACCCACTCCCAAACTGAAAGCGCTTTGGTACAAATTCAAGGAAATAAAAGTAAATCCTTTAAATCCTGACCACTGCAAAGAGCTGATCAAATATCTGACGCAGAACATGTCCATTTCCGATTATGACCTGATGGAAACAAGGCTGCTGAATCAGTCCAACTGTCTGCCTCTGGCCATTGTGGATATGGCTGTTCAGTTGAGCCACGCCAATGTTGTCACTCGTGAGGTTGTACGGGATGTGCATCACGAGATCGGTGTGGTTTATCGGGACTGGTCTTACGCTGTTATTCTGCTCTGGGCAGTGCTGGTTTTATTTCGGTTTATAGCTTTGGGCACGCATAGTTTTGAAGGGTATATCTTGGCCGGAATCGGCATGTCGATGATTGTTGTTATTAGGTTTTTTGTTTTTAAAGGAAGATAACTCACCCCCGGCCCCCTCTCTTCCGCTTCGCGGTAAAGAGGGGTGCGATTTGGGAGATATTATGGTACATGAAATAAAAGAAAAAGTTAGATACTTGAGAAAAAAACAAACAAAAACAGAAGCCATTCTTTGGAGTGAACTGCGAAACAGAAAATTAGCTGGCTATAGATTTATACGTCAATATCCGATAACTTTTAATTTTAATGGTAAAAGCAAATTGTTTATCGCTGATTTTTATTGCGCAAAAAGCAAATTAATAATTGAGGTTGATGGGCAAATACATGACAATCAAAAAGAATATGATGAATTTAGGACTTTTATAATAAACACAAAAGGAATAAATGTTGTTCGTTTTAATAATGAGGACATCCAAAATAACTTAAAAAATGTACTTATTAAAATATCTACATTGTTAGAAGGCCCCTCGTTTTTGCACAAGCAAAAGAGAGGGGTGGCCGTAGGCCAGGGTGAGTTATGTTAGCACCCACCCATAGCGTCTTCGGCCTTTTTTTAACCCTGGTAATTCTGGCTGCGTTTGGCATCAAGATCAGCCTGCATTGGACTATTCTTACCTTTGCGGTAATCGGAGCTGTGCTGCCGGATATCGATCATCCCAAATCCCTTATCGGAAAATTGTTCCCTTTTATTTCTAACCCGCTGGAGCGCAGGTTCGGACATCGTACATTTACCCATTCATTGCTGGGAGCTTTATTTTTTACGCTTATTTTTTCTTTAATAATCCTTTTATATAACCTTACGCTTTATGGTCTGCATATCGCTTTTAATATCAAATATTTCGGCTTAAATACAGCAAATTATGGGTTGGCTATTCGCTGGATAGCGGCTTTTTTCATAAGTTATACGTCACATTTGGTTCTGGATATGTTCAATAAACAGGGCTCGCAATTATTCTGGCCCAACACAGGCCGGGACGTAATTCCTAAAAACATCAAGTTCCGTCTGGAATCCGGTTCCAAAGCAGAAATCTTCATCTTTTTTGCGTTGCTGGGTTTGGTATTGCTGGCCCTGCCCATTTCCAAATATGGGTTCGGAAGCTCTTTGCGCTGGGTGCTGGCTACTCCCGAATCAGCTATTGCCGAATACAAGGACATGAAAACTCATACCTTTGTGGAATTCAAAGGGGTGTATCAGTCCACTAAAGAAAATGTGGAAGGTCTGGCGGAAATTCTGGATGTAGTTAATAAACAGTTGGTGGTCAGATATGATAATAAAATTTATTCTCTGAGCAGCGATGATGGCGCTGATATTGTAGCTTCCAAAGTTCGGGTCAAGCATACTGATAAGCCTCTGGAATTCCGGCAGGTGGTGTTCAAAGATAAAACCCGTGAGTCTTTGCTGGCACAGATAACCACAGCTTCTCTGGTCAGCGGATATGTGGAACTTCCGGCTGATATGCAGCTGAAATTTCCAGTTGCTGACATTAAGCAGGGCAATTATAAAACCATGCAGCAAAAAGGCGACCGGCTGATTCTCAGCTTCGCAGGCAAAGCGGAATTAGAAAAGCTGGGCTTGAATGAACAGTTCCTGTTATTACAGAAACAAGACAAAACAGAACTCAGTTCTTTAAGAATAAAAAAGAATAGCGTGCTTGCTGACATCAAATCTCTGAAAAGTCAGGACGATGGACTGACAGACCTTGGCAGACAATTTTATGGAGACAAGGAAAAGCTGGCAGAAAGAGAGAATAAAATCGCAGAATATCGCAGTCAGTTAAGTGAACTTGATTTGAAAATTCAGACTATAACCCTGCGCATGAAAGAGCATGAATTCTTTTATACTGGGGAAGTTAAGGTTAGGGAATAAGTCAATAAGTCGGATATATGGTCAGATGTCCAAAGTCTGATGTCGTAGATTATAATATTGGAATGATTAAAGTGAGGAGATGAATAAATGGTAAAGATTAATGTTCAGGGTAATGAAATAAATGTAATGTCAGTAAATGAAGAGGATTATATTTCTTTAACTGACATGCTTAAAGCAAAAGACGGCGATTTTTTTGTTTCTGACTGGCTACGAAACCGCAATACTGTTGAATTTCTTGGTATTTGGGAAAAGATTCACAATCCTAGTTTTAATTATGGCGAATTTGCCATAATTAGAAGCCAGGCTGGTTTAAACAGTTATAAAATAAGCGTAAAGGAATGGTGTGAGAAAACAAACGCTGTCGGCTTAAAAGCCACAGCAGGCAGATATGGTGGGACATACGCTCATAAGGACATAGCTTTTGAATTTGGCATGTGGATCAGCGCCGAATTTAAAATATATCTCATTAAAGAATTCCAGAGAATGAAAGAAGAGGAGTTCAGACAGCTTGGGTGGGATATTCGCCGTAACTTAACAAAAATAAATTATCGTATTCATACTGACGCAATAAAAGAAAACCTTATACCACAAGAATTAACCAATTCTCAGATAAATATTGTGTATGCAACGGAAGCTGATGTACTTAATATGGCGCTTTTTGGGAAAACCGCTAAACAGTGGCGTGATGAAAATCCCGACTTAAGTGGCAATATCCGAGATTATGCGGATATTTCACAATTGGTTTGTTTATCCAATCTGGAAAATTTAAACGCGCACTTTATTCGGGAAGGAATCTCGCAGGCAGGTCGTTTGGATAAATTGAACACTATCGCAATTCAACAGATGAGGCTTCTTACTATGGATAACTCTGTCAAAAAATTAAAAAAATAATCAGCTTATTAATCAAAGGAGGAGTTATGAAAAAAAATATAACAAAATTAATTTTAGTTTGTTTCTGTTTCTCATTATTATCAGTTTCATTCACTACGACACCAGCATATATACTTGCAAGCGGCGATAATTTGGAAATAAAAGTCATTAATAAAAAAGAACTTGATACCAAACAAACCATTGCCCCGGATGGCAGTATCTCGCTTCCGACCATCGGCAGGATGAAAGTAATTGGGTTATCATTAGATGACCTACAAAAGAAAGTAAAAGCCAGCTACTCCCAATATATAAAAAACGCAGATGTGGTTGTCTTCTTAACACCGAGACCTATATTTGTAGTCCAACAGGACCAGGTCAAGAAAACATGGGAAGTAAAAAAGGCTGAATCTCCAGCCGAAGCCTTGGCCTATATGGGGCAATCTTCCCTAAACCTCCAATCCTCCAACCTTCCAACCATCCAGTACGGTGATGTAGTTACCGTGAACATCGGTAAATCTCCTGATTTTTGGGAAGACAACTGGTATAAGGTATTATCTGCCATTGGTATTGCTGCGGGCGTGTGGGCTGTGGTGGCGAGGTAGCCCACGACCACAGATGACGTACACTCAATGATATAATTTGGGTTATATTCCAAAAAAGAGGTGAAAACAATGGCACAACCAACTTATACATACAAATGCTCAAAAGCATCATGCAAATTCATAATGAGTACCGGAAGACCTGGTATTCATAATTGTCCGGTATGCGGCAGCACAATGATGAAGCAAAATTAGAGTTATTGTTGTTTGTTATCAAACTCCTGAAAAATTTCAGGAAGAGACTTATTTTTTCCCAATTTAAAAGTAATCCCATTGTCTCCTTGATAGGGTTTGCGGTGATCAATACTGCTATTTTTAATTTTTTCAGGGACGCCATCAGGATAGGCTTTGCAGCACCCATTGCCATAAAAATGCTTACAACTTAAACATTGTGGAAGATATAAATATTGCATAAAAACTCCTTTTTTAATTATTAGCAATCAATTCACTCATACGCTTCAAGATAAGACCTAGTTTCCCGTTTTTTGCGAATCCACCGAAAGCGCCTGCACAAAAACGGTCATTGCGTACTATTGCAGTTAGAAGTTTTTTCAGGGTCAGCAAGTCGCTGGACATTATATTCGTGGAATCTTTCAATATTTTCCGTCCTTCATCCCAGCTGGCCCAGTCAAAACCAGGTAAAACAAATTTTTCCTTAATCAATATGCTCATAAAGTCATAGACTTCTTTAGTGTATTCAGCCCCGGAAAATGTTGTTGTTGTAAAAAATACATTATCAGGATTATTGAAATAATCATAATACTGCAAAATATTCTTAATACTCTGCAATTCCGTAATATTAAACATAATATCTGTCATTATTTTGCCTCGAAATCAATTAGCTTTTTCTCGAACCGTTTCGCCAGGGCAATAATATCATCAAGGCGGGCAATAGCATCCAGCCAGTCCAGAGGGATCTCATTATAGCCGTACAGAATGCCGGCGAGACCGCCGGTCAAAGCGCCGATAGTATCCGTATCGTTGCCCAGATTTACAGCGCAAGTTACCGTATTTAAATAATTAGACCCCTTAAAGATGCTCCATAAACAGGCTTCCAAAGTATCAACCGCATAGCCGCTGGAACGTATCTCCCGTTCTTCTAATTCATAGATTTTATTATTAATTATCCGTGAGTAAACCGGTAAGAATTGCTTATATTCTGGTGAATCATATAGTGCCTTGCCAAGCTCCTGACAGTAGGAATATGCTAATCCTGGATCAACTCCGTGTAGCAACTGTATGGCAAATTCAGTATATAGCAAACAGGCGATTTGCGATATTGGGTGCGCATGCGTTATGGCTGAAACCTCGTGGATAATACTTTGCCGGTACTTAAAATCCCATTCATTCTTCAGATAATAAGCCAAGGGCAATGTTCTCATAAGTGATCCATTTCCATTATCCATAAAGTCGTTCAAACCTGATTTTTCTGGCCGCGCTCCCATGTGTAGCAGTTCCAAAGCCGCGCAGGTAGTAGCTCCGACGTCAAATACACGCCCACGGGCTGTCCAATGATTTTCATAATACCAGTCATGCAAGCTATCCGCGATACTCTGTAGATTGTAACCTTCGCATAAACTTTCGGTAACGCAGAATACTTGCGAGCTGTCGTCTGACCAGGTGCCGGGCTCTTGTTTATGTGTACCATTGCCACGCATTTCCATTACAGGATGAGCTGATAATAAAACTCGATGCTTAAATTCTACCGGTACGCCCAGTGCGTCTGCAACACAAAAACCAAGCAAACCATGAGATGGTTTATTAAATTTCCCCATTTAAACCTCCTTGAACTTTAGAGTAAGCGGCCTGTCTTTGACCAGCTCAGCATATCCTTCATGTATCAGAATAGCGGCAAGATAACTGGCTACATTATTGGAACAAATATTATCATGCATTATCCACTCTCCCATAG
>JAQURL010000090.1 GCA_028715625.1 Candidatus Margulisiibacteriota bacterium
TTACCGTACGTAGGTTCGAACCCTACCCTCTCCACCATCAGAAAATGTCATCAGGCGCTTCCCAAATAATATGATTAAAAAATAAAAGCAACTTTGGTTCGAAGCCAGACGAACGCGCGCGATAGCAGCGATAAGCGACCAGGATGGGAGCGAAAGTGCGTCTGGCCGGCCCTGAAAGAATTGATACGATGTCAATGATGGAAGGGCGAACCCTACCCTCTCCACCAATCTTCGCTTCACCACGAGCTAAGCAGAAGCGTTAGCGCAGACTGTCACGGCGTAGATACGTCTCTCGGTTTCACCTTGGCAAGCCATAAAATATTCAACCGAATTTTTTGATTAACAAAGATATATAGCGACTCGGGTTAAAAAGTCGATGATCGTCGAGTAAGTGTGAGGAAAAGCGAATTACCTAACCCAGAAAATAATTTCCGGGAAACGTGCGTAGATGATTTTTGTTTTTTGAAATTCAGTGAGGTTCTTTCCCTTCAAAAACATGTCAGAAAATTTTTGAATCTTTTGTTTTAAAACTTCAGGGACCGCGTCCCAGTTAATATTCCATAAGGATTCGGAACCGATACTTTCATTTTTTACAGAATATTCCATAATGTAACCTTCACCGGGTTTCAGGTTGATAACATGTTTGCTGGATAAAAGGATCAGTTCGTGTTGAGGAGCAACCGTATAAACACCTCTGTCTGATGTTTGATAGGTATAAGCCGTAGCCGCACAAAAACGCATATCGTCGCGCAAAGCGGACAGAGTTAATTTCAGGTTACTTATCTTGTCCAGCACGGTAATTGTAGCCCGGTCAAAACATTTTATGTCCCCGTTTAAGGGCAACTGTTCATTTTCAATCAGGTAGTTATCACCTTCGTACCAATCCAGTGCTGTAGGAAAAGCAATTGTCGGATTCATGAATACATCCAGGTTTGACCTGTTCCAAACCTCTACTCTGACAAACTCTGACATAGGATCAATCTTCTTGATAACTTCAATATGTTTTTGCTGATAAAGCGCGCGCTTTACAAATGTCAAAGTGCGTTTCCCGTTTATAAAATCCAGATAACGCTCTGATGTGAGCCATTTAAAATCACCGAAGAATCCTTCCTGATAATTCAGGATAGGATTTTCAAATGTATTGGGCGGTAATATCCAGATTTGCTCCCAGGCAATCGGGAAGGGGTTCATCATTTCTTCTTCATTATCAAAATCTTCCAGGTCCTCAGGGTAGGTCTTGCGGATTACATCCATTCGCTCGACATTTTCCAGATCCAGCGCGATAACAAAAGGATGTGCACTGGTTGTACCCTGAGATTTTTCTACCAGAGCAAAATTTTCTATATCTTGTCTGCCATTTAAAAAATTTTTGATAATGGAGTTATAACCTTCTCTATGTCTGGAAAAACCCGCCACCAGATTATGGAAATTTTTGTCATTAAAAGTAAAGATGGTATCTCCTCTTTCATCAAGAATTTTGGTATTATCTTTTACCTTGATATAGGTCCAGCAAATATTGTATTCTTCATCCTGATAAGCCAGATCCTTTTCTATATATTCCAGGTCGGCATATTTTAAAGTTAGAACAACCGCCAACTGCATGGCGATATGCAGCCTGAAAAATAAAATGGATGTTCCACCGAAATAACCTATAAAATTGGGACAGCTGGATCGATTTTTGTTCCAAATATGCAACAGATTACCCAGCAGGCTGCTGTCATCATTAAGATGACGATGAATATCCAGCAGACTGTTTTCTTTGATTATTTCCTGGTAAAGCAATTGAGCCAGCAGATAATTTAAACGAATTTCCGGATATTTGGATAACTGACCTTCCTGCCAGCCTATAGGATTAATGATAAACTCTCTGTACCAGAGGATTTCCATTTCGGTTATTTTTAATTGCTTCATCTGCTCAACAGTCAGGTTCAAAATATCATGCACGCTGTTGAGGTTGTTCTTAATAAACAGCAGGGTGAGCTCCCTCCATTTTTCCACATCCATCGGATTATTATTCCAGATAATTGAAAATTCTTTATATGAACTTGGTTTAATTTTATTAATAAACTGAAAATTGGGTGTATAGTCCAATAAAGGCTTCATTTGATAGGGATTAAAAATATTTTCCGACTGCCTGATATACCAGTAAAAATGACGATTATGTTCAAAAGCAAATTGATAGGTACCCTTCCAGCTACCGTTTTTTTCCAGGTCATCAATAAAAAAAACAAACAACGGCTCAAATTGTTCCAATTTTTCTCTGGCTTCAAGATAAAATCGGTTAATATTTATTTTCAAGGTTTCTATATCAATAGCCTTTATATTTTCCTTCATGTTCAGTTCATAATAGTTTCTAATATAATGTTCGTATTCACTGATAAACCAGTTAACCATTTGTATTGTGGACTCATTCCAGTGTTCATTCATTAAACTAAAGAAATAGGAATTCACCTGTTCTGGATTGGCCTGAGGCATTATGGCCCTTAAATGATTAGAACCTACAAATACTCGCAATGAAGGATAATCTGGGCTACTCCAACCGGTGAACAAGTTGCCCTTCCAGTTCTTATGCAATGAATGTTCTATTACATTTTCGTCAACGATTATGCTTAGATAGGGAAATTGCTGCAATACACTAAAATTATGATAAACTTTTTCAAGAATAGAAGCTGTCTTTTTTTCAAAAAATCTTTCAGGTATCCATACCAAAGGAGCTACAGCGTTTTGACCGAATAGTCTTATTACTTTTTCAAAATAACTAATGATCGCGGCAGCGGAAAATTCTTCGGAATCAGGACCGATAAAAGCTTCATCCAAAATTCCTCCGGCTATTTTAACATGCCCTGTTCTGGCTAAATTCTGGATCCTGGTCAATAAATCTGTTCTTCTATATGCAAATTCATCGAGGTTTGCATCAGCGAAATGTAAATAAATAATGGAGTTTTTTTGCTTTTCCGGTGTCCTTACATACAATTCCTCAAGCTCATTTAAAACCGGCTCCAAAGTCAGTTTATTTTTCTCATCAAATTGTATGCGGCCCTGCATACTCTCATTCTGTCTAGGCTGGCAATAGTGATGAAACTGCAAGTGATTGATCTGTATCTTTTTTTCAAACAGGTGATAAACCTGCTGGGACAAAACTCTCTGGATGTCCAGCATATTGTCATTTGCGGGCGTTGATAATAATTTTTCGGCGGTCCCCAGCGAGAACCAGCTAATCTCCCCCATAGCCATATGGCCATTATAACAAAATGTTTATTCTTTGGCCAAGGACATTTAAGGTATTCTAATCTTTACGATTAGCTTCGTATTGCTGGATTTTGCGGCTTATAGTCTCCATAACCACTGCCTTATTCATAAGCGGATAACGGTTAAGTAGGATATCAAATTTTATTTTGTTAAATTTAAAAAGCACCATATCTGTTTTTGCTATTACTGTGGCCGTACTTTTATCTACCCCAACCAGGGACATTTCCCCCAATATATCTCCACGTTCTACGATATTCAGATGCTGGCCTTCTTTATAAATGTCCGCAATTCCGTCCGCGATAAAAAAAATATTATCGTTATGCTTTCCTTCAGTAAAAAGCTTGATACCGGGTTTGATATTGGTGAGAACTGCACTATCAAAAACGTCGTAGAATTGCTCATCATTTAAATGGAACCGCGGCATTATTACATGCTTAATTCCATCTAAAAGCTCTTTTTTGTCTTTCATGTCTATTTCTTAATTTCAAATAAATCCTTTAAGAAATTTTCATACAGTGAAGTTAAATTATTCAAATTAACTTTATAATATACATTTCGGCCCTGTTTTCTGGAATCGAGAATACCTACACTTTTTAAATAATTCAAATGATGAGATGTTGTAGACTGCTCCATAAAAAAGTTTTTTTCTATATCACTGGCACAAAGTTCTCCCTCTTTATACAACTTTAAAATAATATCCAGCCTCTCTTCATTGGCTAGCGATCTGAAAATTTTTATATACTCTTGTTTTTTATCCACAACCATTCTCCTTTTCTAAATTTTATTAACTATTTAATTATCTCTATTTTTAAATAATCTTGCAACATGGAAGGTACCTTAATTGTTCCATCAGGTTGCTGATAGTTTTCCATAATAGCAGCCACAGTCCTGCCAATAGCTAGTCCTGAGCCGTTAAGCGTATGAATGTGTTCCACTTTTTTGTCTTGTGTGCGATAACGTATCTTCGCTCTTCTGGCCTGAAAATCCAGAAAATTACTACAGGAGGAAATTTCCCGATAGGTTTCGGCTGACGGAAACCATACTTCAAGGTCATAGGTTTTACTGGAAGAAAAACCCAAATCACTGCTGCATAACTGTATGCGTCGGTAGGGAAGATCCAAAAGCTCCAGAATGCGTTCTGCATCCCCTGTCAAAACCTCCAGCATCTCCGCACTTTTTTCAGGTTTGCTATACATGACCAGCTCAACCTTATTAAATTGATGCTGACGAATAAGCCCGGTTATATCTTTGCCATAGCTGCCGGCTTCGCGTCGGAAACAGGGGGAAAAAGAAACAAATTTTTTAGGCAGTTCGGCTTCTTCCAGAATTTCATCCCGGTAAATATTGGTAACCGAGACCTCAGCAGTGGGAATAAGGTAAAGACCATCTCGTTCACATTTATAAAGCTCCTCCTCAAACTTGGGCAACTGACCGGTACCGGTCATGGTTTCGGCACTGACCAGATATGGGGTCAAAACCTCCTGATAACCCCTGCGACCATGGGTTTCCAACATAAAATTGACCAGGGCCCTTTCCAGCTTGGCACCCCACCCCTTATAAACCGTAAAACGGCTACCGGACAATTTGGCGCCTCTCTGAAAGTCCAAAATATCCAGTTCCTTGCCCAGCTCATCATGTCCTTTAGGTTTAAAGGTGAAAGATTTCGGCTGACCGTATTTTTTAACTTCCACATTGTTTTTTTCACTATCACCAACCGGAGTGTCAGCACTGATTATATTGGGTAAATACAAGGCTTTGCCGTTCAACTTTTCTTCCAGCTCTTTAACTTTTTCATCATTCTCTTTTATAGCCTCTGACAATGTTTTCATTTTTTGCAGCATTGTCTGGTCGGGTTTGCCTTGCGGTTTAAATTGATTACGCTCGGCCTTTAAATTCTCTGTCTTTTGCAAAACATCACGATATTCTTTATCTATAGACAACCATTCGTCCAAAATATCCAGGCCATAATTTCTCTTTTGCAAACAATCTTTAACAAAATCTGTATTTTCACGAATAAATTTTGGTGCTAACATTCGCTCACAACCTCATATACTCCCAGAATTTTAAAAAAAGTCGTTTTCTTCCTGATATTATCCAGGGCTTCTCTAACTTCATTTTGTAATAAATGCCCCTGAAAATCAAGAAAAAACAAATAAGTGCCTAGATAATCCTTGGTGGGGCGGCTTTCAATTTTGGTCAGGTTGATATTACGCTGGGCAAACTCTTGAAGAATGCGATATAAACCTCCGGGCACATCACGGTCTGTGGCAAAAACAATGGATACTTTTGTACCCTTTTCTAAAAGCGGTTTGTTGTCAATTATCAAAAACCTGGTCTGGTTATTATTGATATCACTGATATTACTTTGTAGTACAGCCAGACCTAATTGCTTCAGATTATAATCGCTGCCGATAGCCGCTATGGTTTTATCTTTTTTTTCAGCCACAAGTTGCGTTGCTGCTGCAGTGCTCTGCGTATATTCAATATTGGCTCCAGGTAGTGCTGTTTTCAGAAACTTACGGCACTGGGCAATTGGCTGGGCCAGAGAAACAACTGTTTTTATATCCTTCAATTTTGTTCCGGGAAGGCCAATCAGGTTATGGTGAATATTCATATCCAGCTCGCCTATGATGCTGATTTTATTGCTCTTGGCCAAAAAATCCAATGTTTCGTTTATTGAGCCTTCAACCAGGTTTTCTACAGGAACAATCGCCTGATCGTTCTTGTTTTCCTCAATGCTGATCAAAACATCATCGATGGTCGGCAGATAAACAACATCAGCTTTCTCTTTTTTTAGCGCAAGATAAAGCCTGGCAGCCTGATCGCTGAAAGTACCGGCTGGGCCCAGACAAGCAAAGCGAATAGACAATTTATTCTCCTTTTTACTTCAAAAACTAAAGTTTATATACCGCTTTTTCATCCGCTGACAGCTCTGTAATCTTGATTTCCTCTTCGGTATATTTTTCTTCAAATAAATGTATATCTATCTTTGATTCCGTCAGCATCTGCACAGCCAATTCATCAGGATAATATCCCTTAAAAACTATACGTTTAATGCCAGCATTAATAATCATTTTGGCGCAGATTACGCAAGGCATATAAGTGCTGTATAATGTACCACCGTCAATATTCGCACCATTTCTGGCAGCCTGAATAATGGCATTCTGTTCGGCGTGCAAACCTCTGCATAATTCATGGTGTGTACCTGACGGTATTTCCAACTGTTCACGCAGACAGCCAACTTCAGCCGCATGCCTCATGCCTCGCGGAGCGCCGTTATAACCGGTTGCCAGTATCTGTTCGTTTTTCACAATCACGGCCCCAACCTGACGTTTTATACATGTCGCGCGTGTGGCAACCACATCAGCTATGTTCATAAAATATGTATCCCAGGCAGGTCGTTTCAGAATTCTTTTTTTAGCAGTAACCATATAAATCAACCTAACTCCTTATATAAGGGAAACCTGGAGCAAAGAGAACCGACTCCGGCCTTTACATCGGCCTTCACATTTTCAGCGCCTTTGGATTTTAAAATTTTACCCATCAGCTCTCCAATAATTTTCATCTCAGGTTCTTTCATCCCCCTGGTGGTCATAGCAGGTGTACCCACTCTGATCCCGGAAGTGATAGCCGCTGTTTCCGTATCAAAAGGTAATAAATTTTTATTAACCGTTATACCTACTTCATCCAGCATGGTTTCGGCATCCTTGCCGGTTACAAACAAAGGAGGCACATTAGTTTTTACCAGAGCCAAATGATTATCCGTACCGCCGGTAAGAATTTCAGCGCCTTCACCGGCCAGTGTCTGAGCCAGAGTTTGAGCATTCTTAACAACTTGCTGCTGGTAAATTTTAAATTCGTCGGTCATGGCTTCTTTTAAAGCCACAGCCTTGGCGGCAATTATATGCATCAAAGGGCCGCCCTGAATACCTGGGAAAACAGCTTTATCCAGAGCTTTGGCGTATTCTTCTCTGGCCAATATCAAGCCGCCTCTAGGGCCCCTTAAAGTTTTATGGGTTGTAGTGGTAACAATATCACAATAGGGCACAGGGTTCGGGTGAAGTCCTGCCGCTACAAGCCCGGCAATATGAGCCATATCCACAAAGAGCATGGCTTTTATTTCTCTGGCTATTTCCGAAAGCAGCTTGAAATCTATAATCCTGGGATAAGCACTGGCTCCGGCCACAATCATTTTGGGTTTATGCTCAACTGCCAAATCTCTTAATTTGTCATAGTCTATTGTACAATCGCTTTGTTTTACTCCATAAGGAATAAAATTAAAATATTTGCCGGACAAATTAACCTTGGAACCATGGGTCAGGTGGCCGCCTTCCTTGAGGTTCATACCCAGCACTATATCACCTGGTTCCAGAAAAGCGAAATAGACGGCAGTATTGGCCTGTGCTCCGGAATGAGGCTGCACGTTGGCGTACTCTGCCCCAAAAATCTTCTTGGCCCTTTCAATGGCAAGGCTTTCAGCTATATCAACATATTCGCAACCGCCATAATATCTCCTGCCTGGATAACCTTCAGCATATTTATTTGTTAGCACACTGCCGGCAGCTTCCATTACAGCCAGGCTGGTAAAATTCTCAGAAGCGATAAGCTCCAGTTTGTTGCGCTGACGGCCGAGTTCTTTATCAATGGCCTGGGCTATTTCAGGGTCTGATTTTCTTAGTTGAACGAGATAATCCATTTTGCTCTCCTTTACTATTCTAATGAAAAAATCCTTGTGGAATTATATATAACATAATTTTTCAATATTCTATCTTATTTTGAGGAAAAACAAAACGAAAATCTTTCTCAAGTTCCCCCGGCGGGGGAGACGTAAACCGGGGGAACTGCATCAAAAAAGAGGGGGTTATTTTACTTTAACTTCGATCTCTTTAGGCTTCTGTTTCTCGGACTTAGGTATAGTAATTTCCAATAATCCATTTTTAATTTCTGCGTCTATTTTATCTGCCTCAACACCATCGGGCAGCGTAAAACTTCTTTCAAATTTCCCGTAACTCAATTCCTGAAACAGATAATTTTTCTTTTCTACTTTTTTTTCGTCTTTCTTTTCACCGCTGATTGTCAATATATTGTTATTTACAGTCAACTTTGCGTCTTCTTTTTTAAGACCTGGTGCCTCAATACTGATAAGATATTTGTCCTTATCTTCTAAAACGTCTGCTTTAGGGGTCAAAATTCTTTCCAAATCTCTTTCCTTTCTTACGTCAAATAATGAATCAAAAAACCTCGATAAACCTCTATCCATAATGTCCAGATCTGTATAGGGCTGATACTTAATTAGTGACATATAAACCATCTCCTTCCTTTCTCTATTTAAAATTTTTTTGCAGCGCTGCTTTTTT
>JAQURL010000091.1 GCA_028715625.1 Candidatus Margulisiibacteriota bacterium
TCCAGATCATTGTAATTGGAACCGATAAAAAACCAAGAGGAATTGTCACCTGAGATAAAACAGTAAGTGAATTAATCTGAATATCAAATCCAAAAAAAGGACTGGCTGTAATAAAAGCAACCATTAGCTGAAATAGAAGTTTGGGAAGTGCCCTGATACCCAGAAGATCATCCAGAAAACCAAAAAAAGTGATCAGTGTAGAACCGACAATAACACCGCGTATAAACGGAGAATAAATATCTATGGTTAAAACAAGAATAAAAAAAATACAAAACATGGCCAGGCCACCCACACGGGGTTTGGAGTATTTATGCACTTTACGGCCATTGGGAGTGTCCAGGATTTTCCAGGAAATAGCCCTCTTAATAATGGGTGGAGTAATTAATGCTGTGAGGATTAAAGCAGCGAGAAAATATCCGCAAATTTGTAATATTAGCCAGTAATTCATAAATATATTATAAACATATCCGTGTTATTCGGATATATTTGTATTGTATTATCAGTAGGAGGATTGTGTCAAAATTATAATTAGCGGCAAATTGCGAGCAGTGTTCTGGCTGATGATTTCTGTGTGCCGTTTAGGGCAGTAATTATAGCAATATATGTATCATTGGCTAATACATTGCCATTTGTATTCCTGCAATCAAAAAATACTTTGTTATAACCTGATTTCGCTCCGGTATTGCCGGCGGTTATATTTTTTGACCAGATTCTTTTTCCAGAAAGATCATAAACATACAGCTGAACATTGGCATCTGAATTAAGATAATATCCGAATTCCGTACCATTATTATTTATGACAGGATTAGGATAATTTAAAAAATTTGAGATACTGAGAAGGCTTCCAGAAGTTTGAACATGGATTATAGAGCTTATATCAAGTTTGCCGTAACCTGTATACTTGTCCCAACCGGCTAATTTTTCTCCGTTATTTAACGGGTCCACAATATCGGTACATTTCGAATATAAAACGGAACTCACATGGTTGTCACCGCTTGTTTTCATTAAATATCCCAGAATACCTGAAATATATCCGGCAGACATGCTGGTGCCGCTTACCTTTTTGAATTGATTATTAAAATAAGTTGTAAGTACATCCATTCCCAGACAACTGGCTGAGATAAAGGAGCCGTAGTTGCTGAAGCTGGCCAGATGATCGCTGGAATCCAGGGAGGACACACCGACAACTCCGCTAAATCCTGCGGGGTACATGGTTTGTTCTTCACCATAATTGCCGGCGCTGGCTATAATTATCACCCCTTTGCTCAGAGCGTTTTCAATAGCCAGTTGTAAAATTTCGGTGGTGTAGTAATAACCGAAACTACAATTGATGATTTTAACGCCCATATTTACGGCATAATTAATGGCGCAAGCTATAATGAATTGTGAGCTCTGTCCCTGACTGTTAAAGGCCTTGATCGGCAGGATTTTTACAGTGCCCATACTATTCCTTGCCACAATACCTGAAATAAGTATGCCGTGACCGTAGTCATCCTGTACATTCCCATTATTATCAATAAAGTTATATCCCTGAACATCGTCGATAAAACCGTTTTGATCGTCATCTATTCCATTGTCAGGAATTTCTTTGGAGTTAATGTAAACATAGGGTTGCAGGGAGTTGTTTTGTAAGTCCATTCCGCTGTCTATTACAGCAACCAGTATCGGATCGCTTTGTTGTTCATGAGTTAACCAAAAACTGTCCGCCTGGCTATTGCCGATATCAGCATCTTTTATCCACAAGCTGTGCAGCTCCATGGGCTTGTCTTCTTCCATACGGACCTGGGCATCCTGCATTGTAAGCGAATTCAAGGAAGTATTCTTTTCACTTGAAAAAAACAGGATGTTTTTATTAGTGTCACTAAAAGCTATTACGCTGCTGCCGTGACGCTCAATAGTTATATTTCCCAAACAAAAGGCAAGAAGAATAAAAGAAAGGATGATAATTTTTTTCATCAGAATTGGTCTCCGAATACATAACTTACTTTAAGCAGGGAATTTTGGGCGTAGATTTCATTAAAGTTCATTTCGTATTGTATCTGCATGTGCTGGTATTCCAGTGTAAGAGCTACCTGAGCCTGGTCCATGTTTTGCAGCGGTAATTTGCAGGATGCCTGCAAGCCCTCGAACAGATTGATGCTGCCCTTGATATATGGTGAATTATTATTATGTATATAGCTGAACTGTACAGGGTTAAAAAGCAGCGATAAAAAGTAAACATAACTTTGTGGTATGCAATCTGATATTTGATCGTTCCAGTTGAAGATTGTTCCGGCAATGTCGTTTAAAGCCAGCCCGGTTACGACGTTATCCGAATATTTATAAATGACCCCGGCATCCAGTCCAAAGGCAGTAACGCTTTTATCACCCAATTTTTGATAATAGAATTTATTGCTTATACCCCAGCAGATATCATTAACAAGAGAATTCTGCCCAAGGGTAAGAATAACCCCGGCCTTTTGATGGCTGAAACTGGAAGCGGTTTTAAAAGTACCGTCTGTGTCCTGATAGGTTTGCGAAATATTACCGATAGTATCATTTTTGAAGCTCAGTCCTACTTTGACAGAAGAAAAAGGCAGAGTCAGATAGAGATTATTACTTTGCCACTGGGAATCAAGTTTATTGGCCTGTAAAACGCTGAGTTTCAAGGGTTCCCAATTAATTACTGCCGGGTTCTCAAAAATTGACAAACCTGTTTTATCATTACTGAAACCGGCCTCTTTAAGATAATCATAGTTTAGCTCGGCAGCTAAAGTTAATGACAAAAAAATTGCGAAAAAAATCCCCCGCTTAAACAGAAAATAACCCCCTGTGAAAAAACTGAATTACAGAGAGGTTATGCCCGTAATATGGTTCTTTTAAACCTGTTTTTTAATGTTAATTTTCTTTGCTGATATGAATGCCGATTTTTATTAGCTTATTGATAATGTCCGAATCAAGTTTAATGCATTTATTCAGCAATACTTTTACCTGATCAGCATGATTTTTATCCCAAAGTTTATAATCCTTGAAGATGGTTACAAGGGTCAGATTTTTATATAAAATATTTTCGAACTTGGCTGCCAGAACTATAAGCAGGGCAAGATCATTCATGGCATCCTGATTATTATCTTTTAAGATCAAATTTTCTCTTGTAAAAATATGCATCCCTAATTTTTCAATAAAAAGTTTATTTTTATCCGGCACATTACATGCCTTAGAAATAAGTGTTTCCAGGATTTTAGCGCTTTTTTCCAAATCTAGAGGTTGTTTTTTCCGTGGGAACAGTGAATACGACTTATATAAAGGATTATTATCTTGCAAAATGGATATGTATCTGCTTATATCATCTATAGAAACATTATCCATATTGTCCCATTTATCATAGAATTCGCTTTGTTTTTGTTCTGCCGCAACATACCCCAGCTTTTGCAGAAGGTTTAAAATTCCTCTTTTTATATCCGACAAACTGATAACCGACACCTGATATTCAGCCTCCCAGTTCAACCTTCTTTCTAATGCGTCATACATTATCGTGTTTGTTGCGACATGTTTTTTCGCAGACATTGTTCCAAATCGTGTTTTATCTATTGTTAACAAAAAAATAGGGTTCAAATATGACTCCTGAGTAGAAAATCCTGATTTTAAATCCGACCATAGTTTTTGCAGAAATATTGCATCGGTTTGTATCGCGATAACTTTATTATTCATTAACTGACCTCCTTGAAATGGATCATAAAATTATCGGTCGGTCAGCGTAGAAATATACTTATAAATTTTGATGGATTACATAAGCACGTCTACCGGATCAACATCATAAATCATCCTGGAGGAAAATTTTGAGCTGACCAGGCTTTCCTGCAGTTGTTTTTTCAAAGGTTCAGTATTATATGAACCGGGAATTTTAATAATAAAATGCCAACGGAACCTGTTCTTTATTTTGTTAATTAATGAAGGTATGGGATTTAAAAACTCCAGTTTGCTGAAATTTTTGCTTAAAAATTTGTGAAAGGATTCAAGTTCTTCTTCTACTTTTTGAGCATCCCTGTTTTCAAAAGAAATTCGTATTAATCTTGTAAACGGTGGGTTCTGGGTTTCTTTGCGTATTTGCAGCTCATGTTTAAAAAAAGCTTCGTAATTATTTTCCACAGCGTATTTAATAGCATCATGTCCTGGATTAAAAGTTTGCATTAAAACCGTACCCTTTTTGCTTCCCCGGCCTGAACGGCCGATAACCTGGGTCAGCAGATCGTAGGTTCTTTCCGCTGCGTAGATATCAGGCAGGCACAGGTTTAGATCTGCGTCTATTACGCCCACCAACGTAACCTCAGGAAAATGGTGCCCCTTGGCAATCATTTGTGTACCGACAAGAATATCAATTTCTTTTTGTTCGAAAGCTTTCAGTGTGTCTTCCAGATAATGCGCTTTGGCTGATATATCGCTATCCAACCTCTTTATCCGGGCATAAGGAAATGTTTTTTTTAACTCCTGTTGCAGGGCCTGAATACCTTTACCGAATCTGGTCAGTTTAAATGACTTGCAATTAGGACAAACTTCAATTTTTTCCTGGATCAGACCGCAGTAATGACACTTCAGCTGATTATTTTCATGCAGGGTCATTGTCACGGAACATCTGCGGCACAAAACCGGTTCGCCGCAGTCTTCACAACGCAGGGATTTTACAAGTCCGCGTTGATTGAAAAGCAGGATGACCTGTTCTTTTTGTTCCAGTGTCTTTCTTATTTCTTTAACCAGCTCGAGTGTGAGCAAATTTTTTGGATAAGAACTGTTTTTCAAATTGATAATTCTTACATCCGGCAAAGGTGTTTTTGTAAAACGTTTATTGAGTGTGGAAATTATAAAATGTTTCCTGGCCAGATAATAAGTTGATATCAATGGAGTGGCAGTACCAACTACCAACTGGGCTTTATGTATTTCCGCTTTCTTAAAGGCAACTGCCTTGGCGTTATAGCGTGGGGTTTGTTCCTGCTTATAGCTGTTTTCCTGTTCTTCATCGATTACGATTAACCCCAGGCTCTGGATAGGAGTAAACACCGCTGACCTTGCCCCGATAACAATGGAAAGCGGGGAATGATAAATTTTTAACCATGCTTCCATTCGTTCTTTTGGTGTCAGTTGTGAGTGAAGCAAAATAACCTTGTCACCGAAATTTTTTTGCAATTTTTCATAAATACTGTAGCTCAGGGCAATTTCAGGGACCAGATAAAGACTACTTTTTCCTTGACTAAAATAATGAGCTATAGTTTTTATATAAATTTCCGATTTACCGCTGCCGGTAATGCCTTGTATCAGATGATTCTTCTCTTTGTTTGTTATTATGGTTTGAAAAACCTTTTCCTGCTCTGCGGTCAATGTATTAAAACTATATTCTACCTGCAGGCTTTCAGAAGTTTTAATTTTCTCAAAATCAATTTTAAAATTTTTGAGATTTTTGGCTCCGGCAGGCAGAACAGATTTCAGGACTAAAGACAAAGGAACAGCATAATATCTGGATATCCATTCCAGAAGCTCTACAACTCTGTCGTCAAAAAAAGAATATTCGGATTTAAGCGAACTGATTTCTTTTAATTCGTAATTTTTCTTTTCCCATGTTTTCTGTAGACGATAAATATACCCCAGTACATTGCGGTTTTTAACAGGAACTTCTACAGCCTGGCCAATTTTTACTTTATCGGCCAAATGTTCGGGTACCTGATAACTGAGGGATTTTTGTATCTGCTGAGCTAATAGTACCTCTGCATACACGCTTGGCGTTGATTAATCTTTATCTTCAGCGATATCTGCTACAGCCTCAGGAAATGCTTCAATTTCCACTTCAGGGTCTACTACTTCGTCCTTTTCCGTATCATCGATTATTTCTTCTTCCAATACCGCGTCAGCATCAATAACCTCTTCTTCATCTTCTTCCAGTTTTTCTTCTTCAACCATGTTAAAGGTCATTTTCGGTCTGTGGGAACTGACTTCGGCAAGTTCGGGATATTTTACAGAATCATACAGTGTGTCTAATGTATCCTCTTCTTCTTTAAGGTCTATTTTTTTATTTTGAGTAACATCAATAGTGATAAGGTTTTTATTAAATTCCTTAATGGCTTCCATGATAGGTCTCTTGTCTTGTTCTTTGGGGTCTTCAATAAGACAGTTGCCCTCCTCCATAATCTCCTTAGCTCTCTTGGCAACGGCATATGTAAATAAAAATTTGTCATATTTCTTATTCATTCTTTTGCTCCTTTTCTTTAATTAATTTGTAGATGTTTTCAACAGTAGACTCTATTCTAGCATTAATCAGTGAATAATTAAAATACGAAGAATCTGTTAATTCCTTACGGGCGTTATCAAAACGTATTTTAAGGCTTTTGGGATCTTCAGTGCCTCTGTTTTCCAGTCTGTTAATAAGCTCGGATAAGGATGGCGGGATAAGAAAAAAACTGATATGAGGATATTTTTTTTCTTCAAATAACGATATAAGGCTCTTGGCCCCCTGCACATCCACTTCAAAGATAATTTTTTCACCGTTTATCAGCTTGTTAACATAATCCATACTTGTTCCATAAAAATTTTTATGTACTTCCGCCCACTCGGCAAACCCTTTATTTTTTTCTATCTTTTTGAATTCTTCCACGCTTATAAAATGATAATCGATACCGTTTTTTTCATGCTTTCTTGCCTTTCTGGTACAATATGAAACAGAAAGACTAAAGTTTTTGTCTTTTTCCAGCAATTTATTGATAATAGTTCCTTTACCAACACCTGAGGGTCCTGAGATTATTACACCCAACCCTTTTTTGCTTTTTTTCTTTGTTTTTTCCATAGATGGCTAATAATATAGCAAAGAATGGAATATCGGGCAATTAAATTTCAGCAGATAAGCCTTGTTTAGAATTCATCTATAGCACATTTCTCAACAAGCCCAATATTGACATGAATTTAAAAACCATTGATAATACATAAAGATTTTTTTAATTGTATAAAAGGAGCTATAACTCATGAAAATTTTTGACCTGCTTTTTGGTAAAATGTCCCACGATATGGGAATAGATTTGGGCACTGCCAATACTCTGGTATATATAAAAGGCCAGGGAATTGTTTTAAGAGAACCTTCGGTTGTAGCGATTGATCAGAAGACCAATGCCACCCTGGCTGTGGGCAATGAAGCCAAGCAGATGGTCGGCCGTACTTCCGGAAGTATTATTGCCGTAAAACCTTTGGAAGACGGAGTTATTTCCAACTTTGAAGTTACGGAAACCATGATCCGTTATTTTATTGAAAAGGTGCATAACCGTAAAAGATTTTTAAATCCCCGTGTGATTGTTGGTGTTCCTTCCGGTATAACCGGTGTGGAAAAACGCGCTGTACTGGATGCTATATTGCATGCCGGTGCCAGAGAAGCGTACCTGATAGAAGAACCCATGGCTGCTGCCATAGGTTGCGGTCTTCCGGTTTCTGAGCCCACAGGCAGTATGATAGTGGATATTGGTGGTGGTACAACTGACGTTGCTGTTATTTCGTTAGGTGGAATAGTTGTGGCCAAATCTGTGAGAATTGCCGGAGATGAAATGGATCAGGCTATTATCGATCATTGTCGCGATAATTATCGAATTCTTATCGGTGAACGGACTGCTGAAGATATAAAGCTCAAAATAGGTAGTGCCGCTCCCTTAGACGGTATAGATGAAGAAACCATGGAAGTGATCGGCCGAGACCTGGTAACCGGTCTCCCCAAGAATTTTACTCTTACAGCCGGCGAAGTACGTGAAGCGCTGAGCGAGACAATTAACGCTATACTAAATACTATTCGCGGTGTTCTGGAACAGACACCTCCTGAACTTTCATCCGATATAATGGAAAAAGGCGTAGTCCTGGCCGGTGGCGGCGCATTGCTCAAGGGTCTGGATAAATTCATCGAACGTGAAATTTATATCAAGGTTGTAATTGCCGATGATCCGCTGTCCTGCGTAGCTTACGGTACTGGTAAGGCTTTGGAAGAAATGGACATTCTGAAAAAGGTATTATTCTCCGAATAATTTGGGCGACCTAACGGTCGGCCATAACTCATCCCCGGCTCTTCTCTTACAAAGAGAAGGGAGACTACCCCTTCGTGCTTCGCTGTTGCTCAGCACACCTCCCCTTTTAAATGGGAGGAAAACTTAATTCTTTTTGGAAAGAATTTAAATCAATAAACTTTTAGAAAAGTTTCAAAATTCTATTCTCTTTTCTTTGTCGCCATCAAATCGAAAATTCTTTAGAAAAGAATAGAGAATTTGGTCAAAGGCTTTTCCCAAAAGCCTTTTCTCTACTCCCCTCTCTTATCAAGAGAGGATCGGGGGCTTGCCTCGGCGTAGCCTTGGCGAAGACGGGTGAGTTACAAGCTTAATGAAAAATTATGCTGCACTCCCAGGCCATTTATCACTGTAGAGTAGCCAAGCATCATATTGTTCAGAAGGAACGATAAACCCAGGGATAGATTGTCGCCATTCAGGCCGGCCTGCAATGCAATACTTGGATCAAGCTGATAATTTACTCCATATTTCATTAATACGCTGTTATATGTACCGCTTAGAAAAATAT
>JAQURL010000092.1 GCA_028715625.1 Candidatus Margulisiibacteriota bacterium
CAAGCCAACCTTTACCCGGCTTTTGGCCATGAAAAGGTTGAAATATTCTTTGTTCCATCTAAATTGTGCCCCGTATCAAAATTTTCTAAACATCAAATATATAAAAAAACAGGGGCTTGCACCCCCGGTTATAAAATGTCAAAATCCAAATTCCAA
Organism: Candidatus Margulisiibacteriota bacterium; assembly: GCA_028715625.1. Lineage (NCBI taxonomy): Bacteria > Bacillati > Candidatus Margulisiibacteriota > Candidatus Margulisiibacteriota bacterium. The sequence continues at coordinate 157 of JAQURL010000092.1, forward strand.
AATCCAAAGTAAATCCGAATCTTAAAATCATCCTCTGTATTTCTGGCTACTCTAACTAAAGATTTCTCCACTTCGCTCCCTTCGAGAACCTCAGGGAGCAGGTCACTTATGCACTCCTGCACTTACGCACTTATGTACTTACGCACTAATGCACTTATGTACTCCCAATCTTCCTTCTTCCTTCGTCCTTCATTTTCCCGTCACCCTTCCCTTCGACAAGCTCAGGGTAAACTAGCTCAGTATGACTTCCCGCTCCCTTCGAGAACCTCAGGGAGCAGGTCACGGCTCAGGATGACTTGATTCAACGATTCAACCTCCAACGATTCAACCTTCAACCCTTGTCCTTCGCAATTCACTCTTTCCCATGAACTAAAGATTTCTCCACTTCGCTTCGCTCCGGTCGAAATGACGTAAACCCTTCACGTTTCACGACTCACGACTCACCCCTCAGGTACAGCCACCTTTTCTATATGCAGCGATGCGACCAGCAAATGATCGGCCTTCTTAACACTATCCGGGTTCTGCCTGTCCCGCAAAAGCGTAGCGCCCATTTCTTTTTGCTTCACATCTTCAATGTTCTGGATCATCATCAGTTGGAAAGGAGTAAATATATTTTTTTGAACATTTATTTCATTAGTTGAATCTTTTGTATTTATCCAGCCCGTTATTCCTGAATTATTATTTTTTACGATCATGGCATCCCCCTTAAAGATTCCTCGACTACGCTCGGAATGACGGCCCAATATATATTATGCATAAGTAATTTCGTAGCAGTATTCCAACTTCTGTAGATATAAGATTTTTGGTGTAAGTATACTTTCAGTTGATGTCGGTAAAGTTTTTATCTTTTTATCAACCGGTTCTGAGGCCTCATATATATTAAGCCCTACGGGAGTATATTCTTAAACATGGCGTTTTTTCGATATATGGCTTGTTGCGAAATGCGCTTTCATTCACAACATCGCAAAATCTTTTCCTGGAATGAATGAATATTTACCCCAAAGCCCCGAGCTCCAAGCAATCCCGCTAGCGGGATGACTGAGCCCTACTCCTTTAAAGCACTAACGTAAACTTGTCTTCTCTGACATTTTCCTTGAGGCGGGTTTTATATTTATCCAGAAACTGACCGAGCTTTTTGGAATACTTCTGAGCGGCGATAAAGGAATTGGTTATGGGTAAACGTTTAAACAATTTATAGCCGTGGTCCTCTACTTCCTTTTGATATTCTTCAACTTTTTTAAAGGGATATTCGGGGAACAAACTGTCCTTTCCGTAAACTCTGATCTGCCCTAAATCTCTGATACCATGATCGATAAATTCCAGTATCTCGGGATGAATATTGATCGGCACTGTAATATCTACTTCAGCAGGTAAAATTTCCCGAGCCAACTGTATGGTTTCCAATAATGTTTCTTTAGTCACTCCACCCAGCTTTTTCAGCTCAGGCGCGACATCATCCGAAGGGTGAAAAGTATTTATTTTTACCATCTGTATATGCCCGTATTCTTCATGCAGCTCTCTAATCTTGACCAAAGTTTTCATCCGTTGTTCGGGAGTTTCCCCCACTCCGATAAGGATTCCGCTGTTCAACGGAAAGTTGAGTCGTCCGGCATTCTCAATAAATTTTATACGGATCTCGGGGTCTTTGCTGGGAGAATTTTTGTGCAAATGTTCTTTGATAAATTCCTTGTCGTAAACCTCCAGGCACATTTCCACAGTAGAAACAATATCCTGCAGATATTTGAGCTCGTTTACCGATAAATAGCCAACATTCAGATTGACCAGCAACCCTTCCAAAAAAGCAAGTTCGGCAATGGTGTAAATATATTCAACATAGCTGTTAAAACCCCAGACATCAAACTTGGCCCTGATAGAATGAAAATGGTCCGGGCGTTCACCTGCAACGATATTTGCTTCACGCGCTCCGTCTTTACGGGCGGCTTTGAATATCTTGATAGTGGCGTATGGCACCAGCAAATCATAATCCTTTTTGGAAAAAGCACAATAACCGCACTGATTCCTGCATACCGGTGATAAAACTATATCTACGGTATTGGAATAAGAAATGGTTTTTTCGTCATTGGTATAAGGTAAAATATCTTCATTAGCACTCAAACCCTGGTCCAGAATTTCGCTCAAGTTGTTTATCCTCCCGTGATTAGTTAGGTGTACTAAAATTTCCGATTTTTACTCGACGCAAAATGGAATTACGGTGAGGCGCCAAGGAGCGAGCTCCGGAGGTGTGCGCTAGCACATTGAGGAAGCAAGCGACAAAGGCAACATAGCCGCAAACCATTTTGCTAAGAGTATATTGTTTTCTTTTCAGCAACGCCTTATTATACTAATTTAAAAATACAATATCAACTGGCAATGTTGATAGATACAAAAAATTGCAGTCAGGAGAAGGGTTGGATGCTTGAAAATTGTCCTCACCACGGTGTGTGCGGAGGGTGTAAACTTTATAATTTTAGCTATACTGAACAGTTAAAGCATAAAGAAGAAGTAGTAAAAAACCAATTAAAAAAATGTGCAACTACAATTTTGCCTGTTCTCCCCTCGCCTGTCCAGCACCGGTATCGCAACAAAGTAGAATTTACTTTTTTTACAACCGAACAAAATAAAGTTGGTCTGGGCTTTCATAAAAAGGGCTGTTATGACGATCTGGTTGACCTGGAAAATTGTCTGCTTACCCCTGCTTCCAACATAGAATTGATAAAAACGTTCCGCGACTGGGCTAACCGCAACCGGTTAACAGCTTATAACAAAACCCTGCATACAGGACTACTGCGTTATCTGGTGGTGCGGGACTCCTTTGAACAGCAAAAAAAACTTCTTATTCTGGTCACCAGCGGCGGGAACAAGCAGATGTTTGCAGAACTAATAACTTTACTTAAAAAAAATCCGGTAATCGGAGGATTTATCTGGTCTGATCAACCGGAAGACGCGGACGCGGTGCTGCTTAGAAACTGGGAAATACTTTATGGTGAACCTTTTCTAATGGATCGGATAGGACATGTGCGCTACAAAGTCCCGCTTAATTCTTTTTTCCAGGTAAATATCCAGGCCGCGAAAATATTATATGATCTGATCCTGGCCAAGGTCCAGCCGGACTCAACTGTTCTGGACCTGTTTTGCGGAGCAGGAACCATCAGCGCTTATTTGGCCGGCACTGCCAGATCGGTGACAGGTATTGAGGTTGTGGAAGAAGCTATTGTCAGCGCACGCGAAAACGCGAAGTTAAACAGTTTGTTTAACGCTGAATTTATTACCGGAAGAGTACGCGAGCAGTTACACCGAATGGAGGGCAAAGCCACTTTTGACGCAGTCATACTGGACCCTCCGCGGTCGGGAACTGATAAAAAAGTTATGGCCCGCATTGCCAGCCTCAAACCTCAGGACATTCTCTATGTGGCCTGCGGTTTTGAAAACCTGGCCTACAACTTGAGGTCACTGCTCAGCGAAGGATACAAAATAAATTCGGTACAACCATTGGACATGTTTCCTCAAACACCGCACGTGGAAGTTGTAGTGCATGTAACTAAAGGTTAAACATGATATAATTGCTTATCATGTCCATTGCCCGTAACAGAAAGGCCTTCTTTAATTATGAAATACTCGAAAAATTTGAGGCCGGGATTGTTTTACGAGGCAATGAAGTAAAGTCCATACGCAATGGTAAAGTAAACATTGCCGAGGGTTTTATCACAGTCAAACAGGGCGAAGCCTATATTCACAATATGACCATACAACCCTATGATAAAAGCAGTACTTTTGCCGCAGAGGCCACACGAGAACGCAAACTGCTGCTGCACAAAAATGAGATAAATCGTCTGTTCGGCAAGGCCAAGGAAAAAGGCCTGACGGTGATACCGCTGAATATTTACTTTAAAAAAAATAAAGTCAAAATGGAAATCGGGCTGGGTAAAGGGAAAAAATTGACTGATAAACGTGATTCCCTGAAGAAAAAATCCATTAACCGCGAAATAGAAAGAGAACTTAAATCACGATAAAATATGATTAAAGGAACACAGCCGGGTTATTGAACCTGAGCTTCTGCATGGTTTGATAGATAATTTTAAGCGTATTCTCATTGTTCAAAAAATACTTTTCCAGGTTAAATAAGGCCTTGCAGGCAGACTGGTTTTTGAAATATCCGATCGGAGGTATGGTCAGGGCTTGATATGCTTCCTTGTCTATGTAAGATAATTTTTCCAGAAAAATCGGTATTTTTTCATGAGGAAAATAGGAAATAAAATGAATCATTTGTTCATACTGAGCCAAAGGTGTGTCCAGCAGTTCGGCAACAGTCTGATGGTCCTTATCCAGTATTTCCACATATTGCAAAACAGATAATAAGAAGTGTGATCTGGAGTCGTTTTCGGCAAGTTTAGGTTTGGGGAACGCATAAAGATAATTCTCCACTTTTTTTTCCTGAATAAAACTTTTGCAATTAGCTATCCTTTTATTGATATAAAAAATCTGTTTTCGTTCCATCAGCTTCCCCAGCAGGTCCGGGTAATGTTCTTCAACCAAAAAGCAAAGCAAATCTACGTTGCCTACATTGAGATTATTAAGTATAAGATCGTTTACAAATTTCTTGAATTCGTTAATCTTGACCAGGTTCTGTAAAATATTCTGGAATTCATGCTGATAAGGATTTTTTGTCTGTAATTCTTTCCAATGCCGGTCAAGGTTGCGGGCAAAGGTAAGATTGATAATTTCAGCCACTATTGTTTATCCTTTTATGACGTTGATCAATATATTAAGTATAGCAATTAATATTCAACATTCATAGATAAACAAATGACAGTCGCAAAGAGAAGACTGGAGCCGATGCGCGGAATTGAACCGCGGACCTACTGATTACGAATCAGTTGCTCTACCAACTGAGCTACATCGGCTAAGAAAGTAAAAATATTATATCAGAAAGCTCTAAATGTGTTTAGTAAAGCCGCTTCTCCCGTTCAAAAAAACCTTTTCTTGACCCATCAACTTTATTTGATATAATTAATCCAAATCGTTGACAACAGGCTTGTGCTGGCATTAGGGCGTAAACTTAGATTGTTTGGAATTTAATGATGGTTAAATTAACACAAAAACAAGTTAAAAAAATCCAGGCAAAAAAATCTTCACCCGGCAGACTGCGTCAGCTCGAGGAAATCAACCAAAAACTTCAAAAAAAAATATCCCGGCTGAAAAAAAATATTGGGGATAGAGAAATTAAACGGAAACTGCAGGACAGCGTAGCTGAACTAAATGCTATGATTGAAAATATTCCTCTGGTTATTATGCTTCTGGATAAACATAGAAAAGTTAGAAAAATTAATATCCAGGGGACTAAATTTGTAAACAATTCCATGGACCAAATACTCGGTAAAAGAGCGGGCGAAGCCATGAAATGCATAAATGCTTCGGATGATCCGAGAGGTTGCGGCTTCGGACCGTCCTGTCAGGATTGTACACTTAGAAAGTTAATTGCCGATACTTTTTCTTTGCAATGTACGTTTCATCGGGTTGAGGTGAATTTATCCTATAAACTTAAACATAGCAAAAAAGAGGAAGTTTTTCTGGTATCAACATCATTTATTAAAAGTTCCGCAGAACCTTTATGCCTGGTGTGTCTGGAGAACATTTCCGACAGAAAACAAAAAGAAAAACTTATACGTGATAGCGAAGAAAAATATCGCTCGCTTGCAGAACAAAGCAATGCTCTGATCTGCGAAGTCGATGAACAAGGCAAATTTTTATATATAAATGCCGCTTATAAAAATATTCTCGGTTATAAACCGCAGGATTTAATAGGACATACGGCTTATGACATCGGTAAACCCGAAGAAAAAAAAGCGGCCGAGAAAAAACTGCAGAAAGCAATAGGGACTGATATCCCTCAGGAAAATATCTGGAACTTTAAAGACAAATCCGGCAATTGGCACAATATCAATTGTTTTTCCAGAAGTTATGTGACCCCGGCCGGAGAAAAACGTATTAATGTAGTCTCTTTCGATATAACCGAACAGAAGAGAATGGAAAACGCGCTGTGGGAAAGTGAAAATCGCTACAGGTCTTTGTTTGAGGGCATGCTGCACGGATTTGCTTATTGCCAAATGATCTATGGTGAAGCAGGAGAACCCGTGGACTTTATTTATATTGATGTAAATCAGGCTTTTGAGAAATTAACCGGGCTGAAAAATGTAATCGGTAAAAAGGTAACGAAAGTAATTCCGGGGATTAAAGAACAGAACCCTGAATTATTTGAAACCTATGGTAAAGTTGCTATAAATGGCAAGCCTGCTACTTTTGAATCTGAGATAAAAGCTCTAAATATCTGGGTACATGTATCTATTTACAGTCCGTTAAAAGGATATTTCGTGGCAATTTTTGACAACATAACTGCGCGCAAACATTTTGAACAAAAACTTCTGGAAAGCGACCAGCGCACTCAGTTACAGGCGAACCGTCTGAAGGTAATTCTGGATACTGCTCCGGCCATCATCTGGATTGCTCAGGATAAAGACTGCAAAGTTATTACCGGGAATAAAATAGCACAAGAACTTCTAGCTTTACCCGAACATAGCAACATGTCCAAATCCCAGCGAAAACCACAAAAACTAGCCCATTTTGAGTGTTATAAAAATAATAAAAAACTTGGCAATGCCAATTTACCTTTACAAAGAGTGGCTGTTACGGGAAAACCATTACGCGACTACCATTTTGATTTAATTTTTAATGACGGAAGGAAAAAATCTTTATTGGGTAATGTAACTCCCATGTTTGATCTTAAAGGAAAACCGGCCGGAGCCATCGGAGTATTCATAGACATAACCAGAAGAAGAGATACCGAACGTTTGCTCTCACACCAACAGGCGACTTTAAAGTCGGTCATAGAAAGCTCGGAAGAACCGATCTTTTCAGTGGACAGAAATTATAACTTTACCAGCTTCAACTTTAAGCAACTGGAAGTTATTAAAAAACTGTTCGGCAGTACTATAGAAATCGGCGGCAATATGCTTAATTTTAAATACAATACGGCTGATTGTCTGGATGCGAAAGCCAATCTGAAACGAGTATTTAATAATGAAAAAGTTCGAGAAGAAACCTATCTGGACCAGAAAAAAGGGCCCAGATTATATTTTGAAATTTCTTATAATCCAATTGTTCATTCCAGCGGAGAAGTTACAGGTGCTTCTGTTTTCGTCAGAGATTTGACCGAACGTAAAAACAGAGAAAAGGAACTCTCCAAACTTAACCGGACTTTAAACGCTCTTAATAACAGTAATCGTTTGATGATGAGAGCTGAAAATGAAGCTGAGTATTTGCGAAAAGTCTGTGAGATAATAACAAAGGATTGCGGCTATGCCATGGTTTGGATAGGCTATGCGGATAATGACAAAAATAAAACTATAAGGCCTGTTGCTCATGCCGGATTTGAGCAGGGCTATCTGGAAAAACTAAATCTGACCTGGGCGGACAAACTGCGCGGCTGGGGTCCTACAGGAACCGCAATCAGGACAGGTGAACCATCTTTCTGCAGGAATATGCTGACCGACCCCAATTTTAAACCCTGGAGGGCCGAAGCCATAAAAAGGAATTACGCTTCTTCCATGGTGATTCCCTTTCTGGACAGAAAAAAAGCATTTGGCGCTATAACCATTTATTCCAGAGAAGCTGACCCTTTTACAGATAATGAAATAGAGCTGCTTAAAGAATTGGCAGCCGATGTGGTTCACAGTATCAAAACCATACGTTTAAACAAAGAACATAAAAAAGCGTCAAAAGCATTGAAAGAAAGCGAAGAACGTTATAAAAATCTGGTAACTTCCTTTCCTGAAGCTATTATTGTTCATCATAAGGGTATTATCAAATTTGTTAATCCGGCGGCAATCAAATTGTTTGGAGCTACAGATATAGAACAGCTTTTAGAAAAGCCTCTCCTGCATTTAATTCCTGAAAAATTACATTATATAGCCAAACAAAATTTAATCAGTTCTTATAATGAAAAAACATCCAAGGTTAATCTGAAATTTGTCAGAATTGATGAAACTTCTTTTGACGCGGATATCAGCGGACGAGCCATTGTTTACCACAACAGTCCCGCGATTCAAATTGTAGTCAGAGATGTAACCGAGCGCAAAAAGGCGGAGGAAATATTAAAACGGGATAAAGACATTTTTGAAAAACAGGTTAAGGAAAGGTCTGAGGAACTGACCAGAGTCCAGATGGAACTGGAAAGAGCACAACGTCTTTCTGATATTGGCACTCTATCGGCGACTGTAGCTCATGAATTGCGAAATCCGCTTGG
>JAQURL010000093.1 GCA_028715625.1 Candidatus Margulisiibacteriota bacterium
AGGCGTAAGTATCATTAAAGGAAGTTTGATTATTTGCAGCATAACAGACTCTAGTATAAATAGACTCGCTTAAAAAAACAAGATTTATACTCTTTCAAAATTGGTTTTCGGCTTTGTTGTCTGCATCACCATGCACTCGACGTATATTGAATACGCCTGCGTGCCTTGCTCCTGGACGCCTCGCCGAATTCTCAATTTTGTTCGAGTATTCTGTAAATCAATTTGCTTTAAAAGGTCTTAAAAAAAACTTGATGATCATAAACCTGTTTCTGGATTTTGTTTTCCTTTTCCAGCTCAGCCAGAATTTTTCTGGTATTCTGACAGTAACCACGGGCCAGATGGACCATTTCTTCGAAGGAAGCCGGTCTGCGCCCGAGATACCGCAAGAGTTCCTCCTTGTTCAGGCTGAGGCCCTTTTCTTTCTGTTGAAGTCCGCCGATCAGTTCCACCCGCTTATCATTAAAAAAATCAGCTATCTTCTGTAATTCGCTATTGGCAAGTGCTACAGCTTGTTCTTTAAATGCCGGCGGACGGACAACCGTATTCAGTTGCACTTTATCAGGATTAATTTTTTGAACAGCTTCTTTCATGGCTTGCAGTTCGGCCTGTGTATCATTTACACCTTTGCAGAACAAAATCTCCAGCCAGATCTTGCCTTTGAATATTTTACGAAACTCGGCAAGTCCGCGGATTACATTCTTGATCCTGACCGGTGAATGCGGCACATTGATCTTTTCAAAAACTTCCTGAGTTACAGCATCCAGCGAAGGCATGAGCACATCAATATTTCTGATCTCTTCTCTGACTTCGGCCTTTCTAAGTAATAATGAATTGGTAATAACCACCAGCGGATAATTGAATTCCGCTTTCAGCATGGCAATTAATTTATCCAGATGAAGATGCAGGGTCGGCTCGCCATGACCGGTAATAGTCAGATAATCGATATCATGTTTGACGCTTTTAATCTGCTTCACAACAGCTTTAAAATCCACGAACTGCTTTCTTTCCTCATTATAAAAAGTGGTTTTACCGGACTCGCAGTAGATACAATTAAGATTGCAGGTTTTATAGGGAAGCAGATCGATCCCCAGAGAGTATCCCAAACGACGGGAGAGCACAGGGCCGAAGATTATTTTTTTTGGATCCATTTTTTGAACCGTTCTATTTCCTTTTCATTGAGAAGCCTGTATTCGCTGAGCTTCAGTTTGCCCAACTCCAGGTTGGCAATTTTGATTCGTTTTAACTTGATAACATCATACCCCAGGGCCTCAAACATTTTGCGCACCTGACGGTTGCGGCCTTCATAAATGGTAACTTCCAAATGAGCGGGGCTATCATCCATATAAAGCACTTTGGCCGGCAAAGTTTTCTGATCTTCAATAAGTATACCCTCGGCAAATTTGAAAGCGTCTGTCTGTTTGAAGGTTTTATCCAGAGTAACCCGGTATGTTTTGTTTATCTTGTTTTTGGGATGAAGAACGGACTGGGTAAGCTCGCCGTCATTGGTCAGCAAAAGGAGCCCGGTGGAATTGCGGTCCAGCCGGCCGACCGGATGCAGACTGCGGAATTCGGGGGGGAGCAAGTCGTATACAGTTTTACGGCCGAATTCATCGGACCTGGTGGTGATATAGTCTTTGGGTTTATTCAGGACCAGATAAATCTTGCGGTCGGGTTTTACCAACTGATTTAAAAAATGAACGGTATCTGTGTGCGGGTCAACTGTAGTGCCCAGTTCTGTTACTGCGTGATTATTAATTTTCACATGCCCTTTGACAATATATTCCTCACATTTGCGGCGCGAACCCAAACCGCACTGCGCCAAATATTTTTGCAATCGCATTTTGGGCATTATATTTGAACTTTCTCTGTTTTAGCGTTCCATCCGAGCAACGTCCTATAAAGTAATAAAGTATTCTGCAAATCAAGAGTTTTAAACAGGGCGGCTTCGGCAACCATTTCCTTGAAGCGTAACAGTTCTCTTCCGGCTTTGTTCCATTTGGGATCATCAACGGTTTGTTCTATTAAATCCAGAGCACGATAATAACATTGAATCGATTCGGAAACTGCTTTTTTGATAATCCAGGTCTTGGCTCTGCCAAACTCCGAACCGATCATCAGTATCTGCTGCGATTTCTCATAGGAATTCCATCTTTTCTGGTCCATCTTATGCCTACTTGTCTCTAACACATTGTTTTAGGATGGTGTTAATCCTGTTTTTTATTTCTTCCGATTGTATTTCCATGCTTAAATTTTTAATAGAAGGTCTGATATTAATTAATGACGTATATTCTATTCTGTCCTGAGTCTTTCGTAGCGGATAATAATTCGCTCCCCATAAATTTTGTTGCGAACTGCCGTTTTGCAGCAATTCATATTCAGCGTCCGAGTGCATCTCTCCCCCAAATGCTATTTTCTCCTCCTCAATGTCTACTACAAACTTGATCATATCTTCATAAGGTTTACCTTGCAGAGTTTTTAACATTTTATGAGTAACTGGAGCGACTGATGATGCAATAATAATATCAGGCATTTAATATAACCCGACGATCTTTTTAACTTCTTTTAAGGTTGACTGAGCAACTTTTCTGGCCTTTTGTGTACCTTTTTCAATAATGTTATCCAGCAGCCGCTTGTTACTGAGCAGTTCCTGTCTTTTTGTCCTGATGGGGCTTATAAACTCCTGGAGTTTGGGTAAAAGCAGCTTTTTACAGTCCACACAACCGATCAAAGCCTTTTTGCAGTCTTTGGCGATCTGATCTTTTTCCTGAGGACTGAATATTTCCTGAAAAGGATATAGTGCGCAGACATCCGGACGACCCGGATCTGAACGGCGCAAACGCTGCTCGTCCGTAAACATCTTCATGATCTTGTCTTTGATAACTTCATCGCTGTCGGCAAAATAAATAGCGTTTCCATAGCTTTTGCTCATCTTTCTGCCATCAGTACCGGTTATTACCGGAAACTCAGTAAACTTTTCCTGCGGTTCTTTGAAATACTCAGATTTAAAAAGAAAGTTAAAACGACGAACAATTTCGCGGGTAAGCTCCAGATGCGGGGCCTGATCTTTGCCAACCGGGACGAGGTCTGCCAGATAAAGCATAATGTCCGCGGCCTGCAACACAGGATAGCCTAAAAACCCGTAAGTATTTAAATCCTTATCTTTCATTTCTTCTTTTTTGCTTTTATAGGTGGGCACCCTTTCCAGCCAGGGCAAAGGAGTGATCATGGAAAAAATAAGATGCAGTTCGCTATGCTCGGGCACGCAGGACTGCACAAACAAGGTGGATTTTTCAGGATCAATCCCGCAGGCGATAAGGTCTGCAACCATTTCATAGGTATTGGACTTCAAATTTACCGAATCTTCATAGGCAGAAGTTAGCGCATGCAGATCGGCGATCATATAATAGGAATCATATTCCTGCTGCAAGGCCACCCAATTTTTGACAGCGCCGAAATAATTGCCAAGATGTATCTGACCTGTGGACTGGATGCCGCTTAAAATTCTTTTTTTCATAAAATGCTCTCCTGCTATTAGAAATAATATCAATTATCTGAACTGTCAGACGTAGCTTGGTCAAGGCTTTTTGCGCGACAATCGGTGATATAGTTAAAGATTCCTCGACCAGTCTTCGTTGCTACGCAACTTCGCCTCGGCAAGCTTCGCTCGGAATGACATTTCTCATTCGGAATGACGAAACATACTGATTATAATGCAAATTGGGGAATTTTTAAATTAATTACTTGGGAATATAAATACCGGCTAATGCTTTTTGCTGGCTCAGTGAAATAAAGTTCTCCAGATTTTTCCGGAAATCAGCTACACACTTGTCATAATTTTCTTTGGCCAGATGAACTGTTTCCCGGGCAAATTTTATTTCTTCGGGACTGTTGCCGAAGGCTATACCATAGCGCCCCAGCTCATTATTCTCATACTGTTCTTTATTATAATTGCCATCAGGAATAAGGACCACCGGACAGCCGCATAATGCGGATTCATAGTACATAATCGTAAGATTATCGAAACAATAAAACATACTGCACTGACGGAACAAATCCGCAAGTTCTTCCCTGGTTCCGGGGAAGCGGGGATTTCGGGTAATTTTAATCATATCGGTTTCAAGCGGATTGATAATGTCTTCCCGATACCTGCCCTTGCCTATATAAAAACATTGTTTATTTCTGGCTTGCGCTTCATTACGAAAAAAAATATCCTGTTCTATTGTGGGTATGAATAAGACTCCTTTTGCTTTGTTCCCAAGCGATTGCCGCAACATCTTTGTATAGACAAAAATCATGTCGCTTTCCGCATAGGTTAAATCTCCGCCCATTACACCGGGCCTGTTTAATACGTAACGAATCACAGTTTGCGCATTTAAAGGATTACCTGGTACTATCTCCGGATATACGGCTATAGCGCCCTGTTGTATTTTCTGCGCTATTTCCAGCTTGCTTAATGCCGGGGTTTGCAAATTGGGATTTACGGCCAATGGATTATCCATAACCAGAAATGCTTTTTGCCCGCTTTGGTTCAGATGATGACAGAGCAAATGCAGGGCTTTGATACCGCCCGAAGCTGAAGTATAGGAAGGCGCGACAATTAAATATTCGGCCTGACCATTTGAGCCCAGCACCTGTTGGACCCCATTTACGTGTAAATTTTTATTTGTACTGGCGGATGTTTGTGAAGTCAAAAGCAATTCATTGTGCAAATCACCACAATGCCATTTTTTTCGCTGGTATTCCGCGTCCTCCTGCATAATTTTCAGCAGATTCATATTTTCCGTGCCTCGCCCTGAAATACCGATCTTATGCAGTATTACTGACCGTGGTTCATACCAGACCTCAAATCCGAAAGTTCTGGCCCGCATGCAAAAGTCCGCATCCGAACAAAGAATGCGCAGGTTAGGGTCCAGCAGGCCAGCTTCCTTGAAAACTTCAGCTTTAATAACAACTGACGAAAAGGTGGCCCAAGGTTCCAATGTAGGTTCATTCAAATCATTTTTGGAGACAAAGCCCATCTTATGCTTGCTGCCTACAGAACCACCCCAGAAAATTTTGTCCGGGTTATTCATGTCCAGATTTTTACCACCGACTATCCCTGCATTGGGCGACTGCTCAAAACGCCTTAAAGAATGGTAAAGATAATCTGATTCCGGCTGTGTATCGTTATTAATTATCCAGATATATTCCGCGCCCTGATCTAAAGCTTTTTTTACACCTTCATTTACAGCTGCCGTGAAATAAATATTTTTTATATTGTTGTTGATAATTATTATGTCTTCCTGCTGTAGTTCTTCTGTTCCGGACAGAGCTGACAAGCACGAATTTAAAAGTTTATCGTCACCAAAGTGCGGAATAACAACTTTTACTTTATAATTTTTTTTTAGAGGACTTTTTTTTTGTGGGAGATAGTCCTGGGTAGCCAAAACATTGTTGAATTGTTTGATAAAATTTTTATCAGTAATTCGATTATTTTTATCGGCTTGAAGTTCGGCTTTAATTTTCCTGGACAGTTTTAAATCCGCACCAAATTTTTTCTTAAGTAATTCGGATAAATTATCTTTAAGCTCATTATACAATTTTTCTCGCAGATCACTGAAATTTATATGCTGGGCATAAGCCATTAATTCGAGTATTGTGTCAAATGGTGTCATATCTCTTTTTAGCATTTGCATTACCAGTTTATCCAGGGACTCGGCAATTTCCGCGGCATTTTTAGCCTCCGGGAATATAGCGGCTATATCTATGGACTTTATAAATTTGTAACAACAACAATCTACCGCGTAACGCAAGCGCGATCTTTTCTTGATTGTCTGTCCACTATGAAAGCGGTATACAGCTACAACGTCATTAACTTTGGCTATATCATAGTTTTTCATAATTCTGAACCACAGGTCGAGGTCCTGCGCAGGTTCACAAGCAGGATCAAACAAACCTACATCATTGAATATGGCTTTCTCCAGTAAAACTGTGCAGGGCACAATAGGATTACCGTAAAGGTATTGGGTGAACAGTTTCGGTTTGGGCTCAGGCTGGACCATCAGTCTGGGGTTCAGTTGTTGCGTATCGCTTTGATAAGCCAGGAAATCACCATATATCAGTTTTACTTGTGCAGGTTGTTTTTTTATACCAATCAATAGAAATTTCAGGCACTCAGGCATAAGCATATCATCCTGGTCCAGAAATTTTAAATATTTACCGGAAGCTTTGAGTATAGCCTTATTCATAGTTTGAGCTATACCTTTATTTTTTCGGTTATAATAAACCTTCACTCGTTTATCCTTCCTGGCCCATTCCTGAATAATTTTTCTGGTGTTATCGGTAGAAGCATCATCAACCACAATAATTTCCCAATCCTTATAGGACTGCTGAAAGACACTTTCTATAGCTTTACTGATATAATCCTCACCGTTAAAGGCCGGCATGATCACAGATACAAGGTCATGTCCGATATCAATATTCTGCTCATTATTTGTTTTTACTTTTTGAGAAGACCCAGGCTGCTTTTTATCCGACTGTTCCTTTTTGCCGAACATATTGGTAAAACTGGCGATGGCATCCATCTTTTCCGCCAGTGTTTTAGGAGGATTTTGAGCAAGCTGTTTCTGAAAACCGGCCAGCTTCCCGGAAAGTTGATGGGCCTTATCTTTATCAAATTTTTCACGGATCAGGTTTCGCATATTATTAAGCCTGAGCAAAACTTCATCAAAATTGAGCTCATCCCACAACTGACGCGCGTAAATGAGCTGATTTTTATCCGCAGCTTTGTGCACACCGATAATTTTATTCTGCGCTCCGCCAAGCAAAACAGCGTCTACATAAGGATAATAGGAAATCCTGTAGCGCGGATTGATGGATGAAAATATAACTACAGTGGGTATATTGTAGGCATCTGCCACATGATAGGTAACAGTATCCACGGAAATTACAGCGTCCATTCTGGATATAATCGCTATAAAATGGTCCAATGATTTGGATAAGGCGGATATGTCCAGGAAACGTTCATGCCTGAAGTCTGTCTTCACGGCTGATAATACCATATAATCGGTTTTTTCCAGCAAATATTGCAGGAATCTTTTATGGACCTCAGGCGGCATTGAGCGGATAGGAGTTGAGGCCAGCGGATGAAAAAGTAACATTTTTCGGTTATTGTCTTTAAAAATATTCAGGTATTCCGTAATGGACTTGTTTATCTCCGGGTCCACAGCAAGTTTTATTCTCTTATCGGCTCTGGATACTGTTTCTTTATCTATGGACATGGCTTCCAGATAAAAATCCATCATGGGCTGGTTATTGAATTCCTCACGCATAATGAAGCCGCTTAAATCTATATAGGCATCATATTGAAACAATTGATAAAGAGGCGCCGGGATGCTGTGTATTTTATGGATCACACCTTTTTTTTGATATTTTTCATAAAGCTGATGGTTTTTCTTGATGAGCAATTGGAAAACATCTATTTCCACTTCACTATATAATTTTTTGAGCCTCTCATAAAAAATCTCCAAAGCCTTGAGACCGAGTAAAGAATCACCCGAACCGGTACCCATGCCGTTAACTATCGCTACGCGAATGGCAGGCTTATTGACCAGCGCTTTGGCCTTGGCTTCCAGCGGGACCAGCAGCTTGTCTCTGGCTTTAACATGGCCGATATCTTTGGGAAAATTGGGATGGCAGATTATACGCCTTAACTTTTCTCCGTCGATTGTGACAACATGTTCTTTTTCATATTTGATCTTGCAGGAAAGCTGAATATGGCTGGTATCGCTTTCCGTACTGAAGTAAACATAGCTTTCCGGTACGTAGTCAGCGCTTAATTGATCGGCAACCGGAGCAATAAAGGAAAAAGTTTCCATAGACAGCCCGGTATTAATGGGCAGTTCTATAGGATTATTAACGTAAAAAAATTTCAACTGTTTAACCTCTTTTTCAATGTAACAATTTAATTATACCCGCGAAGCTGAAAAGTTAAACATGGAGGGGGAAAAGTACTTTAAAAAATTCATTAATATTTTAGCAACCGATAATTTTCTACTAATTACGCAAGGAACATAAAATATTATCTATTGCACCGGCTAATTGAATCAAAGAGCTATTAGTAGCCGAATGATTCCTGTTCAACATTTCATCCAATAAAGGTAGTGACTGCCGCTCTTCTTGACAAATTTTCAGACGTGAATCTGGCAATATACTATTATCCAGAACAATTTTTTCTTTAATCCCAACCCCAGATATTATTTTCTTTTCGCCTTTTACAATACCTTCAAGATTAATGAAGACCTCATTCAAATCCAGGTCATCCCACAATTTTTTGGCGTATTCGATATCATCCTTGCGGCTGGATTTGTGCTGTCCCAGCAGTCTGTTGCCGGAATCTCCCAATAAAATGCCCGAAACCATAGGATAATATTTGATACGGTATTCCGGATCTA
>JAQURL010000094.1 GCA_028715625.1 Candidatus Margulisiibacteriota bacterium
ACCATCATGTTCCAGAACTGTATCTCTCCGGAAAAAACCCTGAAAATCACTACTTGTGTATCCGGATTTGCCTGCTTAACAGCGTGCAACCAGGGCCTATCCTGAAAAAGCTTTTCTTCCAGAACTTGATCCTGGACCATTTCCACCCTGCCTGTTAATCTCATCATTCTTGAATCCTGCTGGTTTTGAGCATTATTGAAATAAGCTATTTCCACTTTAGGATTGGACTGTAACTGATCATATAAGGATTTATTGGTACCGGTATGATAATAAAAACCGGTTTCATCTGCGAACCACATCATCATTCCGCGCACATGAGGTTGATCGTCCTCACTTGTGGCCAGCCAGCAGGCCTTGTTATTGTTGGCGAACTCCAAAACTTCTTTTATATCCATGAAACACCTCCGGATTAATTGCAATTAATATAGCCTGTCCTCCTGATTTCGACCAGTATATTTTTAATACCTTTTAATATCAAACTTACTGTAATTTGATTGAAATAATTATTTTCTTATATCGATAAATTCAGAGATTACAAAAGGATTAAATATGCTTAATAAAATAACCAGTCAAAAATTAACCAACGACTCAATAGTTTCTGCAGGTATAAATTCTCAAACTCCGGATATAATCATCGGGAATAAAGCCCTTTTTATAGAAAAATTCAACAAGATAAAAGAATTTATGTTTTTCCAGGTTGATAATTACAGCGGGGAATATCTGCCGCCAATGCGAGAAAATCTTGATAAACTTTCTGATTACCTGGTTAAAAATCTTCCGGAACAAGTGAGAATCAAAGATGTAGTTAAAATCCTTCTAAGTTATTACCCGAACGAGAAAAAATGTTATGAGCTGATTAAAATGTTAGGATTCAAGGATATCCGCCCTAATGACTCCAATTCAGTGTACTGGGGAGGCTCCAGGATATGGAGACATTTAGTGCCATACACTCAGATTTATGCTTTAACTTTAACCATTATGGCCTGGCCCACAGATTCAAAGTCCGTGAGTGAGAATTTTGAAATATTCTGGGATAACCTGATGCCAAAACTTTCCCCCTTTCAGCAAATCTTTTTTCTTTATAATATTAATCCTACAAATATAAGAGAATTTGAACCGGCCACTGCATTACTGTCAAATCTGGCGAGAAAAAAATATGCGTTTAAAGACCCTGTCTTTATGGGTCTGCTGCTAACTCTTACTAAAGAACGTTTGCTTGACTTCACCTATTACTTTGGCACACATTTTATTTATTGTGATTATGACAAAATGGATATTGAAACCCTCTGGAAAAATAAAAAAGAAATACTTTACCTGAAAAACATGATGCTGGAATTTAGTAATAAGGGCTTGATAAATGATTTCCATAAATTTTTTACCATACTCACTTCCCGCGGATTTGTGGCAGAATTTTTAAAATTTCTTAATCCGACTGAGCTGATCCATATGTTTTCAGGCAATAACCAATCAATAAAAAATCAAATAAAAATAGATGTTAAAGATGAATTGGGGCATGATAATTCCCATAGATGGTTTTATAATAATGACAATCTCTGGCAATTATGGAATTTAAGTTATGATATGTATAATCACCATCTGGAACTTCAAAAAAGATATCAATTAGACGGGTTGAAAGGTATCACAGTAGAAAACATCGCTTCAATTCCACACATAGTTGCGAATTACCTGCTGAACTTAAAAGACCTGGTTAGAACACGCTATGGTGAAGGTCAAGTAGACCAGATGCTGGAATATGAAAATCCTGAAAATTATTTTCATGGCCGGTATGAGGAATTGCTAAAATTTCTTGATAAATATGGGGACAGTTCAAAATCAAAGATTAGCAAACTCGGAGAGGTCTTTGCAACAATTAGAAAAGGGTTAACAGAGACTCTGAAATTAATAACCGAGTAACCTATAAATATTTCGCCGTATAAGATTTCTTACATTTTTTAACTTCATCAACCGTGCCGGCTACGATAACCTGCCCGCCGGCGTCACCGCCTTCCGGGCCAAGATCGATTATGTAATCGGCAGAACGGATCATGTCCACATTATGTTCAATGACTACAACGGTGTTCCCAGACTCCACGAGGCGGTTTAATACCTGAATAAGCATTTCCACGTCCGCGAAATGGAGGCCAGTAGTCGGCTCATCCAGAATATATAATGTTTTGCCAGTGGAACGCTTGCTTAGTTCAGAAGAAAGCTTTATACGCTGGGCCTCACCGCCGCTTAGCGTAGTTGAACTCTGGCCCAGATGTATATAGCCCAGACCAACATCCAGCAAAGTCTGCAGCACGTTTTTGATCCGCGGAATAGAATAGAAAAAATTATAAGCCTGCTCTACATCCATATCCAGCACATCTGAGATATTCATTCCTTTATAAGTTATTTCCAGTGTTTCTTTATTGTAGCGCTTACCTTTGCACACTTCACAGGGGACATAAACATCAGGCAAAAAGGACATGGAGATCTTTTTCAGGCCGTCTCCCTGACAGGTTTCGCAGCGTCCACCTTTGACATTAAAACTGAAACGACCCAGCTTATAGCCGCGCATGGACGCTTCACGGGTTGAAGCGAACAAACTGCGGATATGATCAAAAACGCCGGTATAGGTGGCGGGATTACTGCGCGGTGTTTTTCCTATCGGTTCCTGATTAATACATATAACTTTATCGATATTCTCCAGACCTCTGATTTCCTGATGTTTTCCCGGAGCATCCGCGGATTTATATAACATTCGGGCCACTGCCTTATAAAATACTTCATTAATCAACGAAGACTTACCGCTGCCCGATACTCCGGTAACGCTGACCCATTTTCCCAGCGGAATTGTTACATTAATATTTTTTAAATTATTTTCAGCCGCGCCTATAATCTCAATTTTATTAAAATTCTGTATTCTTTTTCTTTCCTGTAAATGAACCCATCGTTCCTTGTTCAAATATTTTGCGGTCAAAGATGCTTTGCATTGTAAAAGTCCTTTTAAATCACCGCTATAAATAATCTCACCGCCATGTTTGCCGGCCCCGGGCCCCATATCTATGATATGGTCTGCGCTGCGGATGGTTTCTTCATCATGCTCCACCACCAGAACACTGTTGCCTGCGTCTCTTAGCTTTTTCAAAGTATCTATGAGCTGTTGATTATCACGCTGATGCAAACCGATACTGGGCTCATCCAGCACATAAACCACTCCTATCAGGCCCGAGCCGATCTGCGTGGCCAGACGTATGCGCTGCGCTTCTCCGCCGCTCAGTGTACCGGCTTTGCGATCCAGGGTAATATAACCGAGCCCGACATTTTCCAGAAAAAACAATTTGGACTTCATCTTTTTAATTATTTCCCTGGCAATGTGCGCTTCATATTCGGACAAAGAAAGTTCATTAAAATATCGCAATAAAGCACTGATATTCATTTTAGTAATATCGGAAATATTCATGTCCCTTATCTTGATAGCCAGAATTTCCGGCTTCAAGCGCTGTCCATGACAGGTGGAACATGTCTCTTCCCGCATATACCTGCGCATATTGGCGCGCATATGCTCGGACTGTGTCTGGTAATAACGTCGTTTCAAGTTGCCGATAACACCTTCAAAAGCTTTATTAAACTGCAGATTGCCGGAAAAATTGCTACCCGAAGACTTGCCCATTTCCCAGTTCATTTCCACTACCTCCGAACCTGAACCGTAAAGAAGAATATTCCATTGTTGAGGAGTTAAATTCTTGGCCGGTGTGTCCAGTGAAAATCCATATTTTTTCCCGGCAGACTCCACCATCATGCCGTAATAAGTATCATCCAAATTTATTATCTTGGAAGTAGCATAGCGCAAGGGCAAATGTTTGCTGGAGAAAACAAGGTCCGGTGAAAATTCCAGTTTTGATCCCAGACCGTTACAGGCCGGGCATGCCCCGTATGGAGCATTAAAAGAAAACATCCGGGGAGAAATCTCGCCGATACTTATACCGCAGTCCAGACAAGCAAAATGCTCGCTGTAAACTTCTTCTTTTTTATCAGGATAAATGACACTTATAATCCCTGTGCCTATCTTCAGCGCAGTTTCTATAGAATCGGCCAGGCGTTTTTTCTTGTCTTCTGTTACACGGATACGGTCAATAATCACTTCAATAGTATGTTTTTTATTTTTATCCAGAGTAATTTCGTCTTCTACATGCATGATCTGCTTGTCTACCCTGGCCCTTAAAAACCCCTGCTTACGGATATTCTCAAAAATATGGCGGTACTCCCCTTTTTTGTTGCGGATAAGCGGAGCGAGAATAGTAATTTCCTTATCAGCGGCTTCTTTTAAAATCTGCTCAATAATCTGGGATGCGCTCTGGCGGTTTATCTTTTTCCCGCAATTTGGACAATGCGGAATACCAATATGCGCGAACAGCAAACGTAAATAGTCATAAATCTCGGTAACCGTAGCCACTGTGGAACGCGGATTGCGGCTGGTGGATTTCTGATCAATAGCAATGGCCGGCGGAAGCTCCTCTATGGAGTCTACATCCGGCTTTTGCAGTTGTTCCAGAAACTGCCGGGCGTAATTGGACAACGACTCCACATAACGGCGCTGACCCTCTGCGTAAATAGTATCAAACGCCAGTGAACTTTTTCCTGAGCCGCTGAGACCGGTGATGACTACCATTTGATGGCGCGGGACATCCAGATCGATATTCTTGAGATTATGCTCTCTGGCGCCCTTGATTATTATACATTGTTTATTTTTTTCCATTTTTTCCTTAGGCACAATATTATAACCTCTTTGATATACCGATGAAAGTATATTGTTTGCATAGTATCATTGTAGTACAATTGTACTACAATGAAAAAAACAATTCAACCCCTTACGCTCATTTCCTGGCCCAACACTATTGTACATATCGACGGCGACAGTTTTTTTGCTTCGGTAGAGCAGGCGCTGGACCCTTCGCTTAAAGGCAAAGCTATAGTTACCGGCCAGGAACGCGGCATTGCCTCGGCCATCAGTGTTGAAGGTAAAAAACTGGGAATAAAACGCGGCATGCCCATAGGGCTTATAAAACGCAACTACCCTGACTGCGTCATTGTGCCCGGGAACTATGAAGCCTATATGACTTTTGCCAAACGCATATTTGATATCATGCGCCGCTACACACCGGCTGTGGAGGAATATTCCATAGATGAAGCCTTCGCGGACATTACCGGACTGCGCAGGACCTTAAATAAAAGCTACAAAGATATCGCTTCCGGCATGCAAAAAGAAATAACCGCGGAGTTGGACATAACCGTCTCTGTAGGCGTAAGCCTTACCAAAACTCTGGCCAAGCTCTGTTCCAAGTTCCGCAAACCGAACGGGCTTACCTGTGTAAAAGGAAGTTATATTCATATTCTTTTGCAAAAAAATTCCATAGAAAAGGTCTGGGGCATCGGCCATAATATTGCTGCTTTTTTAAAAAAATATGACTGCCATACCGCCTACGATTTTGCGCAAAAACCGCTTGCTTTTGTGGAAGAATACCTGACTAAAAAAGAAGTAGAAATATACAAAGAGTTACGCGGGGAAATGGTCTATCCGGTGGAAGTCAGCAAAAAAGAAACTTACCAGAGCATCAGCAAGGCCAAAACTTTCGGCCCTACCTCCGACAAAGCCAAAGTCTTCGCTCAGCTCATTAAAAATATCGAGGAAGCCACAGCCAAATGCCGCAAATATAAACTCATGGCCGGCCAACTCATTATCGTACTCAAAACCCAGCAGTTCCGCACAGCCGGACTGAAAGCCAAATTGTCCCGGTTCAGCGCCAGCCCGCTGGAAATAATCCCCATTGCCGAAGAACTTTTTAAGCGCTGTTACGCGGATGGCAACACTTACCGCCAGACCATCTGCATATTAACCCATCTCACAGCCGCGAAAAATATCCAGCTCACCCTCTTTGACAGCGGCCTTTCCATAGAAAAGCTGGAAAGCATTTCCGAAAGCATGGACGAAATAAATAAAAAGTACGGTCGAGGTACTATTCATCTTACGGAGAGCCTTGCGGCCAGACATAAATATGAAAATGAATTCCGGGTACCGCTGATGAAAATGAATATATGATAAGCTCGGTCCAACACGCTTGCATATCGATGCTCAAGGCTCAGAGCTGGGGTCTGAGGGCTCTGGAATTTTCTGGGAGAGATAAAATTTCCAGACGATAATCTATGTGTTACACAAAATACTATCTGATAAACTTAGCCCATATAATATCTTTTGTCATGAACTGACCGACTATTTTGAAAGGATAATTAAAGCCTATGTCGGGCAGCTCTGCGCCGTGTTCAGTCATGCTATTCCTTATGAACAATTGCTACAAATAGCCCGGGAGTTTCTAAAAGAATTTACCAGCCGTTATCCGGTAATCACTTTGGAAAACAATAAAGTGCAGGACAGAATCTATGACCTCGATTGGATCACCTTAGTCATTAATATGGCCGGTTATTATAATGACATTTTATCTTATAGCAAAAATAAACCGCTGGAATTTTCATCCCTGATAGTAAAAAACAAATCTGAATTGAGTTATGAAGAAAAATACCTGTATGACTTATGGATAAAACTTATATTCATTATATCGGATGACCCGACTGCCAACCCCATCTCCACCGGAACATTACCCGACCGTTTAGCCAGGGAGTACCTCGAGTATAAACGCTTGCGATTTCAGAAAGTATTAAAAAAAATTTTATAAAATCCTGAAACCTTTAAAAATTTTCGCGGTCAATGTGTTCCCTTTAAGGATACCGGCGATTATTTCGGCTGTATCATCACCAGTATCTTCTCTTATTAACTTCAGCCCTTTTTTTACCAGCACATGCAACCTTGCCTCATCGGCATTATTCAGATGGACCATATGGTTCAAAATTCGCAATTTATCGTCGTCGTTATGTGCATATAAAAGAAGCATCAGGGTTGTAAAAAAATAATCGTCCTGCTCTTTTTCAGCCAGCACCTGTTCTCCGGGCCAGCACCCCGGTACAAAATTTACAAACGAAGGTTTAACTTCTCCCAAGGCATAATCAATTGAAAATCCTTCTTTTTGTAATAATTTGAGTAGTTGTCTGACATGTATATATTGATGTCCAAGAACGGAAACAGCATATCCCTGTCTACCCGATGCCAACACGCCTTTGGTAAAAAGCAGCACATCCCCTTCGTTATAGATATTACCCCCGATATTTCCGGCTAACTGAGGAGAAGCGGAATCCCCGATGGCTTTCCCGATCTCATATATTGCGTTATGATTTTCAGCTTTTTGAATTCCTTCAATAAGATACTGCATTACATCCATCCAGTTTTGATCTGAAGAATCATAAAAATCCATGATCATGAATACAGTTTCATAATCAATATCCATTGCATATTTTCTGCCGAATTCAACAAGTTTATCAGCGTACTTTTCTCCTGCTAAACGCGCTTTATCAAAATATCTGATCGTCTCCGGATCGTTTCTGTTTATTATTAATCTGTCATAAGAAACAGGCAGCATATAATAATCTGACGGGGTTATTTTCTCTAATAGTTGCCGCAACAAATCTTTCCTTGAGAATGCTCTTATATGAGGTTGACTTACAACTTTTTTTCTAAGCATACTAATATATCGGCGCATTTACAGCGGATTCTCAAACTATAGTAATTTATTCAAGAGACTTAATTGCTTCGGGAATATTGAAATCAGTATTGTTAACTTCAGATGAAACTCTATCTGTTATTAATTCGTTTGCCAAACATCTTTGTAGAATATTCAGTGCATCTTTGTTTTCTACCTTTAGCCAATCCTGCTCTATGCCTTTGGATAGGATTACCGGCATCCGGTCATGTATTCCTGCCACTCTTTCCTTAGCCGCTGTTGTGATAACAGTATATGTACCGCCATCGTATAATCCAGCGAAAGCCAATAGCTCATTGTTTGATAAATGAATAAAATAAGGAGTCCTTTTCTTGCCCTCTTTTTTCCATTCATAAAACCCGTTGGCGGGTATCAGACAACGATTGGCTTTTAACAAATTTTTAAATGACGGTTTCTCGGTCAGGGATTCGATGCGCGCGTTTATCAAACCGTGTTTAAACTTCTCGCTGTCTCTGGCCCAGGATGGAATTAATCCCCATTTCAAAACACTGATTGTATTACTGCCACCTTTATTAATTATGACCGGCATATCCTGACCTGGGGCAACATTATAGCAACTCTGCAATTTGATTTTATCTTTGATGTCAAAGCGTAGAAAAAG
>JAQURL010000095.1 GCA_028715625.1 Candidatus Margulisiibacteriota bacterium
AATCTGCTGTCTCAAAATTTGAATAAAACCGGGGTCAGATACAATAAAAGCATCTATATCCAGCTTTTTCAGTTTGGGTAAAATAGTTTCCAGTTCTCTGATATCTTCATTATGAGCAAAAATATTAAAAGCCAGATAATACTTTTTATTATTTTTTTTACATAATTTGATGGTTTTTTTTATATCTGCCAAATCAACTTCCGACTTTTTTCCGTGACGCAGGGAAAAGCCTTCCAAGCCCTGATATATAGCATCTGCGCCATAAAGCAGGGCTACTTCAGCGTTTTCATAGGTTCCTGCAGGTGCCAACAATTCCGGTTTTTTTCGTAATTTCATACTAAATATTATTATACCATTAGCTTGTCTCTATTTATTATATTCTTAAAATGTCTCATAATTTCAATAAATGAAATTTCTCTTAATACAACCGCCCATCGAAGATTTTTATATAACCGACATTCGCACCTATCCTCTTGGTCTATTATATATAGGTACATTCCTGCAAAAAAACGGACATGAGGTGATGATTCTGGATTGTCTTAATCCGCTTAGAAAAAAAACCATTCCTTTGCCGGAAAAATTAAGTTATTTGAAAAATATTTACAGCGAAAAAGAAGTTGGCCCTATCAAACTTTTTGGAGCTTATTATCGTTTCGGCTTGTCTGATGAACAAATCCTTACTAAAATTTCAGATTTTTTTCCTGATATTATTGGTATCAGCTGTAATTTTACGG
Organism: Candidatus Margulisiibacteriota bacterium; assembly: GCA_028715625.1. Lineage (NCBI taxonomy): Bacteria > Bacillati > Candidatus Margulisiibacteriota > Candidatus Margulisiibacteriota bacterium. The sequence continues at coordinate 735 of JAQURL010000095.1, forward strand.
CCTATTTTCAGACCGCTTATGCTCTTATTGAGCGTATCAAGATTTCCTTCCCGGAAATTAAAATAGTTGTCGGAGGTTATCACGCAACAGTCTTCAAGGATATTCTTGAAAAAAAATATCCGGCTATAGACCAAGTAATCAGCGGTGCAGAAGAAAAAAGCTTTTTACAGGCATTGAACCTGCCGTTAAAAAAATCTTTATGTTTTAATGAGCTTATACCTGACCGTTCTCTGCTGGCCTCAGAGCTTTATAAAATACACCGGCAAAATTTTACCTTTATTACAGCAACCCGCGGCTGCCCGCGTCATTGCAGTTTCTGTACAGTACATTCTTTGCATGGAAAAAATTATGTAACTCGCAAAATAAACAGCATTATTAAAGAAATGACCGATTGCTATAAAAAACATAATATTAGGGTTTTTGACTTTGAAGATGACAATTTAAGTTATGACATAGATTGGTTCGAATCGTTGCTTGATGAAATAGCGAAGATCTTTCCCCATAAGGATATTAGACTTTATGCTATGAATGGTATTTCCATAGAAAATCTGACAGAAAATATAATGAAAAAAATGTGGCAAGCGGGTTTCAAAAACCTGAATATTTCACTGGTTTCCGAATCGGACCAGCAAAAGAAGCAGATGCATCGTCCCTTTTTTAACAAACACTTTGAAGAAGTTGTAAAAATTGCAAACAAAATCGGTTTTGATATTATCACTTACTTTATTCTCGGACTACCCGGGCAGAATATGGAAGATGTTGAAAAAACTATCAATTATTTAAGCCGCTTTGAGGTACTGCTTGCTCCCTCGATTTTTTATCCCCCACCCGGTACTAGCCTTATTAAAGAGCTTGATAAAGATTATAACCTGCCTGAAAACTGGGTCTTTTGTCGCTCTTCGGTGTTTCCCGTAGAAACTGATACTTTAAAACGCACTGATCTGGTTAATTATTTTTTACTAATCAGACTTTTAAACTTCAAGCGTCACATGAAAAAAAAATATCAGTTAAAAAATATTAACTTGCAGGAACTTAAAAATTTATCCGGCGCCGACCTGGACAATCTGAATCTTTCCTCCGCCACAGAAGAAGAAATAGGCATAGCTCAGATGAAACGCTGGGCAGAAACCGGAGAAATCAAAAGAATTTTTAATAAATAATTTATTCAAGACGCAATCCATCCATTCTGTCCGTTGTTATTCTTGTCTTAAATACAATTCGCCCTTATAATCTTGTTGCCATGAAGAAGAAATCATCACCTGTCCGCGGTTTTATTGAATATCCCAAAAAATATGGGGTAATTGTTATCGGGGCCGGACATGCCGGCTGCGAAGCTGCTCTGGCCAGTGCCAGACTGGGTGTGCCTACCCTGCTGCTAACTATTTCGCTGGATAAAATTGCCTGGATGCCCTGTAATCCGGCTATCGGCGGCCCGGCCAAAAGCCAGTTGGTACATGAAATAGACGCTTTGGGTGGTGAAATGGCTGTTAATACAGACAAAACTTATCTGCAAATCAAGATGCTGAATACATCCAAGGGCCCTGCAGTGCATAGCCTGAGGGCTCAAAGTGACAAATTTGAGTATCACCGGGAAATGAAAAAAACCCTGGAAAACACAAAAAATCTGGATATTAAAGAAGCTCTGGTCAGCGATCTGCTGATTAAAAACCATAAAATTCAAGGACTGCGTACTGAAATGGATGTTGTTTATATGAGTGAAAAAATTATTCTGGCAACCGGAACCTTTTTAAACGGTTTGATCCATATTGGTCTGAAAACCATGCCTGCCGGACGCGCCGGGGAATTTCCCTCCCTCAGTCTGGCTGGAAACTTGAAAAAAATCGGGTTTGAGATGATTAGACTGAAAACGGGCACAACCGCCAGGGTGGATAAAAAGTCCATTAATCTGAATAAAACATCACCTCAATTCGGCAACAAGAATAAAAATAAATTTTCTTTTACTGATTCTCGTCCTACAAATAAGGACTATCCCTGTTATCTGGTACATACTAATGAAGAAACACACGAATTAATTAAAGACAATCTGGACCGCTCACCCCTTTATCAGGGCCAGATCAAAGGAGTCGGTCCCAGGTATTGTCCGAGCATTGAAGACAAAGTTGTTCGCTTCTGCGATAAAAAAAGCCACCAGTCTTTTCTGGAACCTGAAGGTGAACATACGTTGGAAATATACACGCAGGGCCTTTCAACCAGTTTACCCGAGGATATTCAGTTACGATTTTTAAGGACAATTAAGGGATTGGAAAATGTCGAGATCATGCGGCCTGCCTATGCTATTGAATATGATGTAATAAAACCTTACCAGCTTAAATATACACTGGAAACAAAACTTGTTCAGGGCCTTTATTCAGCCGGTCAAATTAACGGCACATCCGGATACGAGGAAGCAGCTGCACAAGGTCTTGTTGCAGGCATTAATGCTGCATTAAGCATCTTAAAAAAAGAGGAACTTGTACTATCAAGGGAATCTTCATATATTGGAACATTGATTGATGACCTCATTAATAAAGATATTGTTGAGCCTTACCGGATGTTCACTTCCCGATCAGAATACAGACTGCTGCTAAGACAGGATAATGCGGATGCGCGTCTTACTGAAACCGGATATAAAATAGGCTTAATCAATAAAAATCGTTATCTTGCTTTTAAGAAAAAACAGAAGAAAATTGCCCAAGGTATTGAGTTTCTAAAAAATCATTTTTTAACACCCACTAAAAATCATAAAAAAAGTCTGGAAAAACTGGGTGAAAAAATATTAAAAAAGGAAACCCTCTATAGTCTTTTAAAACGAACAAATATCCACTTCAATGATCTGTATACCTTGCAAACACTACTGCCTTCTGATTTTACCGCTGAAGAAAAAGAAGCCATTGAAATCCAAATAAAATATGAAGAATATATAATAAGAATGCACGACACTGTTGCCAGACATAAAAAACTCTCTGAAAAAAAAATCCCAGCGTCTTTTAATTATGACGAAGTAAAAAGCTTAAAGAAAGAAAGTCTGGAAAAACTAAAAAAAATAAGACCGCAAAACATTGGGCAGGCCTCAAACATAGATGGAGTGAGCCCTGCAGATATTGCTATACTGCTTATTGCTTTAAAAAAATAAACTCCTCGCCATGTTGTGGTGAAATTTTTCGTTTATTATTACGACATATATCCATGAACTTAAAAATTATTGCTTTTTCTGCAATCATGCTTGATCAGTATATTTTAAATAAATATTCTGTCGGTCCACCAGTTACTTCCTCTATCAAAACTGCTGTAGCAACTTTAAATCACCACATTAAACAACTCAGGTTTCAATACCTGAATGATTCTAGCGGCATGTTTGAGGCTGTAGTAAGAAATTTGTTTGTTAATGGAGCTTATTTCGGAAACGGATTTTTTCTGCTGTCTAACAGGTTTCCAATGGATATTTATCACAAAGAATTAAAAAAAGGTTTTCTTGAATTTTTAGCTGCTCATAAATCTACCTATAACCCCACTTTTGGTTATTTTATTATCACTACGTTTAAACCGACTATGGCCGGATACAAAATAAGCGAAAAACTTTGGCTACAAGGGATAGGCGGAGAAAATCAATTCAATTATAGGAGCTTGCATCTGGGTATGCTGCGAAAAGAATTAATTAACGAACTGGAAATAAAGTTTGCTGTTAAAAAAAATTCAATTTTTAATCTTTTAAAAAGCATTAATATTGTTGATAAAAATGGCCTGTTGCTTTTAACCAACGGTTTCGCAGAATTTCCCGGCTGCTTGCTTTCTATAAAGGAAAACTTGCCCGCAAAAGTACTTAAACAAACTGACCTTATGGAACAACTGGAAGACTTATTGTTCAATGTCTACAGAGGATTTAAGCTGCGATGTGAAATAATTGCCTCTCTGAAAAACGATTTAGCCAAGCCCTAGTTTTTCAAACGCATTATCTACATTTTTTTCTATATCCATATATCCATTTACAACCGGCCATTTCCAGCGCAGCCAGCTAAATGGAGTAAATTGCGGGGTTTTATTATAGTACCATCGTTTGTATTCCGTTTGTGTTAAAAGTTTTTTGGCTAAAAATTTTAAGGTTTTGATAAACTGTTTCTTCTTTTGGGGGGTTCCGTTATATATAGAACCATAAATCGTATTTTTTACATCCATAAATTGTTCCACAACCTTTTCCATATCACCGAAGTTCATACGGATTGACTCCAGTATCGGATCAATATATTCATAATCACCCAGTTCATCAGCGTCTTTCTGGTTTGGAGCCAGCTCTGCGCTAGGTTCTCTGCCAATCATTTCTTCGCTTATAGCCTGTTCCCCTTTTTCTTTTAACCATTTTAAATATTGGATTACAGTTGTTGCAGGCAATGAAGCCAGTATTGGCAAACCAAGCAAATCCCCACCAATTGTTCCGTATCCGGTTGCCGCTTCTGAAAAATTGGTTGTGTTTATTACAACCATGCCCTCTTTATTGGCTATTGACCATAGAATCATAGACCTGGTGCGAGCCTGCAGGTTTTGGTGAGCCAGACTGTTCGGTTGAAGCTGCAACTCTTTACTGGTTGAGTCCACCATCATGGAGATATCAATAGTTCTATGCTTTATTCCGAGCTTGTCAGCTAGTTCCTGCGCTAACGTTACTGACTCTGGCATAGTATACTGGCTAATTTTGTAAGGCATAATTACACCCTCTACGGCGTCTTTTCCCAGATGTCTTTTTAATATCGCCGCAACAGCTGTTGAATCCTTACCTCCAGACAACCCCAGAATTGTTTTGACCTTCCCGGTTACCGTACTGCTCTTTCTAAAATAATCCTTCAGATATAATCCCATCATACTGTCCAGTTCTTCATATTTATTATGTTTCTGCTTTGTTTTATTTTGCTTTTTATAGCTATTTATTTGAGCAGGACAAAAAATAAACTCGTCTTCTGTAAATCCTTTCATTTCGTGTATTAACTGTCCGTTCTCATTGATAATAAAACTTCTACCTCCAAATATCAGTTCATCCTGCGCGCCAACAATATTAAGAAAAACCAGTGGCACCTTGTAGTGTTCAGCTATTTTACTAAACATCTCTATGCGTAAATCCTGCTTGCCAATGTAATCGGGACTTGCTGAAAGGTTTACTATAGCCTTCAGTTTTATGCCCTTGTTTTTTGCGGAATTTATAAGCTTTTCTATAGGGTCCTGTAAATACAATCGATACAATCTGTTTTCTATACCATATTTATTATTCCATCCATCCTCACAAATTAAAAAACCAAAATGGTCATCATTTATTTTACGAATTTTAATATTTCTTATGGAGGCGGGCTGAAACCAGCGGTATTCATCAAACTCACCGTAGGTAGGAATACATACCTTGTCTTGCACAAACTCATATGATGGAGGCTGATAAAACCTTATTGAATTATAAAGATGTTTGGCACCCTGTGGTGAATGAGGGTTCCTGCGAGGCATTCCTACACAAACCCCACAATTATTTTCCAATGCAGATTTTTTTATATCTTTCCAGGCTTTATTTGTTTGTTCAACTATTTGTTCATTAAAAAAAATATCCTGGGCATGGTACCCGGTCAAGGCCATTTCTCCAAAAAAAACTACTGTAGCGCCTTTTTTACTGACTCTATTAATATAATCAACAATTCTTGAACTGTTGGCACAAGGATTACCGACTACAGGGTTAAACTGTATCAGGGCAATATTATAAGGAACATTGACTGTCATTTATGATTATTGTAGCACTCATCATTTGATTGTGAAACAACCTGATGGCTTGTAGTAACTGCCTTGCAAACAAAGGTTTCACGTGAAACCTTTGTTTGCAAGGTTATGAATTTACCAATTCTGAGCGTTATCAGAAAAATTGTCGATAAATTATATATGTTAAAAAAACAATATTACAGACACAAATTTAAACTAATTTCGTTGCCGCTAACTGCAGCTGATTTATTAAGGGCAGGCATGAGATCCAATGATTCCGCCATTCTTATTGATTTAATCAAACCCTCCCCTGCTGACAAAATATTGTATATCGGACCTGGATACTACGCCGAGCCGCTTTTAGCCTGCGCATTTTATGGAGCTACTATAGATATAGTGCAGCCAAAAACTCAGAATTCAGTTTTAGGTAATACAACCTATCAGACGATAGAGCTGGAGCATAACATTAGAAGCTATTATTTATTATTGAATAGTATTTATGGGAAAAACATCCTTCGGGGGAAAATAAATACCAGGAAATATGAAGGCTATATTCAAGACTCCAATTTTCAATCGAAATATAGCTTAATCTTTTTATTAAATGTGCTGGATTCAGGCGAAGCAATGTATCACTTCGACGAAATTTGTAGTAAATTATTTGATTATACCGAAACAGTTGCATCTTTTATTATATCGGCCTGGGAACAAAAGTCCTTATTTGTTGCCAGAAAAGTTTCTGCTTTCGCACAAGGTATGGGTTGGAAATCATTTGTTTTTGAACTTTACAATCCTGTCAATTCTATCGATTTTCCACACGGTGTGTACAGGGTATTATTAGTTAAAAACCAGTTGCTTTAAAGTTCCCCACCTGTTTCATTTATAATGTTTCACGTGAAACAATCATAATTATATCAGTATATTTCGATAAAAATTTGGGGTTAAAATTTTTACTAATTACATTTTTGTATGTTATAATGTTTCACGTGAAACAATCACAAAATACATTGATTAATTATCAATTTTTGCTCGATTTTCTTTTTGAGGAAAACCAGAAATATAACCTTACAGGCCTTAAAAACAAGGAGGATATGCTAGTAAAACATATAGAGGACAGCCTCGTCCTTTCAGATTATATTAAAAAGCATTTATCGTCACCCTCTGCCCTTCTGGACATGGGTACCGGTGCCGGTTTTCCCGGTCTGGTTATTGCTCTGGAAAATC